>NZ_JBFAID010000006.1:0-175469 GCF_040654475.1 Micromonospora sp. NPDC050686 | reverse complement strand
AAGTTATGTCCACAACGTACAGACGATCATGCGGTGGCCGCCTCGCGTCTACCCCGCTCCACCAGCGGCATCTCAAACGGCGGCTGCCGTACTAGAGCGTGCGCGCCGACCATGGTGGAAGCGCGTTCGGCGTTCCCAAGCGCCGTATTCAGAGCTCGTGCTAGATCGTCGCCGGGCCGTTAGAGAGGCATCGGCGAAGAAACGGCACGATTACAGGCTCGCTCTCCTGTCCGGAGGGGTTGGTGCAGTCCTGGGGGCCTTGGTCACCGCGCTCCTGTCGAACTGGGTGGGGAAGTAACAGGCGCCTGCGGGAGGATCTCCTCGTCGGGCAGTCGTAGACCGTCCAGCCTCCCCGGACGGGGACAAGGTGGAGCGCCCTACCGGACGAACGACCTTGGCCCCGTCCGGGGAGGCTGGTAGCCCTTGTGGTGCCCGATGAGGGGATCCGTGGCCGATCTCTGAGGAGGGCCGGGGTTCGGGGCAGAGCCCCGAGGTCTTCTGATCGTGCCGTCCCTCAGTGTGGCCGGCCGGCCCGGCCGATGCCGGCCGGAGGTCGCCAGCAGGCCGGGGCCGGGCCGGCGCGGCCCGCTTGCGGGCCGCCTTGATCTAATAGAGCGCAATTCGGCAATGTCATGCGGTGAGCTGCGTGTCGGCTCTCAGCTGATGCTTGGCACTCGCGTCTCACCTGATGCTTAACGTGCACACTGAGACGGGGCTGGAGCCGCTAACGGTCGGTGACGGTGGGCGCGCCCTCATCGCCAGATCAGTGCACCTGATCTTGGTTGGCGCGGGCCACAGGCCCGATGACCACGAGCACTGGGCCGTGAAGAAGGATCAGCCGTGTTCCCGTCCTGGTAGAGGATCACCGCGCAGGAACGCTTCGTACGCCTGATGGACGTCGTCATCGATCTCGGGCCGGATGTCGCTGTAGCGCGTGTCAGCGCGGTCGCGGTGTGGTCCGGAGAGCCAATACTCCTCTTCGGTATCGACGTCGTAGAAGTTGGCGTCAAACATGCCGCGCCCGCGTCGGAGCGTTTTGCCATGCCAGTAAGCCGTCTGCCAGCTCTTGCTGAACCGCACGTAGCTGATCCACGCCGGCCCTTTGTCGGTGTCGTAGCCCGTCTTCAGCTGAACGAACATCACCCGGTCCGCCACGGCGAACATGATGACATGACGCAGCTCCAATTGGCGGCGAGCCAGCGCACCGACATCGGCACGACCGCGCGCCGATCGTCGCCGCGCGTCCGTCACGCACCGTGACGTTCGGATCGCGGCAATAGCGGATGGTGTGACGCCGTTACTTCCGGTTCACTGTTCATCGTCGTCGCCGGACCTACGGCGTAGCTCGAGCCCCCTCACAGGGTTGCCGCGGGCGTTCAGCTCCAATCGGGCGGCGCTTGAGCGTAGGCGGGTGGTAGGTGAGGCCAGCTCAGCGGGCGGCCGTCGAGTTGACCTGGTGGGCTGATCGCGCTCCACCCGTTTCCGAGTGCTGTTCGGTAGGTGTCGGCATGACGCTTCGGGTCACCGCCCGCGCTCTGCCTGGCTGGCATGATGCCTTGATCGAGCAGCCATCGTGCCGTCCTGGCGAGGGATACAGAGACATGGGTGGCGTCGCCGGTGCGGGCGCGTCGACCCAGTGCGGCCAGTGCACCAGCAGCGATGAGGTAGCCGGTGGCGTGGTCGAGCAGCTGGCAGGGCAGCGCGCCGGGTTGGATGCCATCCGTGCTTGTGGCCCAGCCGATGCCGGTGGCGATTTGCACCAGGCTGTCGAAACCGCGCCGTGTCCCCCAGGTTCCGGCTGTTCCCCAAGCCGAAAGCGTGACGACGATGGTGCCGGGGTGCTGGTCCGCAACTTGGTCAGGGTCCAGACCGAGACGGCGCAACGCTCCGGGCCGGTAGCCGGTCACGAGAACGTCGGCTTGGTCGAGTAGGCGATGCAGAGCTTGACGGCCGTTCTCCGTGCTGGCATCCAGGCTTGTGCTTGCCTTACCGATCACTCCATCGACGGCATGCAGCGCCAACTCCGGGCGATGCGGATCATCGACTCGTAGCACGTCGGCACCGAGCGCGCCCAGCATCCGCGTACCAACAGGGCCGGCGATGACCCGTGTCAAATCAAGCACCTTCACCCCCGACGCCGGAAGCTGGCCCGGTTCGGCTAGCGGCAGCGACCCACGGCTGAGCGGCACCATGCCCACGAGCGGCGACGTCCCCATCGCGCTGGATTGACCGTCTGCTTGCCACTGGGCCTGCGTACGAGCCGCCACGGCCAACCCTCCCGCGGCGTACACAACACGCTCAACCTCCAACGCCGGCCGCGCGACAATGGCGTCAGCCAACTGCGCCTGAACCTCGGCGTCACAACCGTCGTTCACACCGAGGGACGCCAGCAGAGCCGTCCGATGCCACGGGTAGTTCGCATGTGTACGCACCCAACCGTCTGCAGCCCGCCACAATCGGGACAGTGGAGCGAAGCCGTCGATCCCCCGCCCGTCTGCGTCGCGAAGCCAAACCTCGCTGCGCATCGCCGCCGCCACATGCGCCCTGTCGAGTGCGATATCAGGCCGGCGACCGGTGCGCGCAGAAGCCAGATCAGCGGCAGCCGTGAGACAGGCGGCCACGGACCCGATTGCGCATTCGGCGACTGCGAGCGGTGACGCCAGCACCGCCGGCTGTGGATCTCCGGCCAGCCGGGGCCCGGCGATATCCATCAACCCGAGGTCTGCCAGTACGCCGTCCAACAGAGTCACCATGCAGACATCCTTCCCGACTCTTGCTGACCCGGATTGACCCACTGGGGGTGCCGTTGCTCACCCGCCGGGCGGGGCCAGGAGGAACGCCCTTCCAGAGTCGTCGGGAGCGTCGCGACGAACGTCCTCATCGCGGCATGAGAGTGCCCGGTGCCGGCCCCTCGACGCAGCGAAGCGAAGCACCCGGATGCCGGGCGGCGTCGCGCGAGGGAGCGAGGGCTCAGCGGGCGGGCACCGGCTCGGCCGACGGCCGCCACTCTCGCCTGAGCAGCCCGTAGACCCACGAGTCAGAGACCTCGCCGTTCACGACGCAGTCTTCCCGCAACGTCCCTTCACGCACAAACCCGAGCTTCTCCAACACGCGGGCAGATGCCACGTTGCGTGTATCGGCCTCAGCCTGGACGCGATTCAGGTCCAGCGTGTCGAATGCCCACCGCAGCAAAGCGCGCGCCGCCTCCGTCGCGTAACCGTGGCCCCACGCCGCATCGTCGAAGCAGTAGCCCAGCGACGCGCTGCGGTAGTCCGGATTCCACCGGTTCAGGCTGCACCAGCCGATGAACGCCCCGTCGGAGACACGATCCACGGCCAGCCGCGCCCCGGTGCCCCCCTCTGCCATCTGCCGGCAAGCCGTGATGAACCGCTCAGCGCGCCCGCGCTCGTTCCACGGTGGCGAGTCCCAGTAGCGCAGCACGTACGCGTTGCTGTGCAGCGCAAAGAGGTCGTTCGCATCCGCGTCGTCGAAGGGACGCAGTGTAAGGCGAGTGGTGTGCAGCGTGGGGGTGGGCAGCGACATGGGCGTCATGTTCCCTCCCGTGATTGGTGGCCGATCAACCAGACATTAGGTGCCGGCCACTCGCAATGGATTTTCGCGGCGGGCGGGCGGAACGACGTGCTCGCTCATCGGCATGTGAGTGCGCCGCCACGGGTGCCTGGGCATCACCGACTGTAACCGGGATGACCGAGCAGCCAAGGCCGGCTGTCGCGCATGTGCTGGCACCGATCTGTCGAGCATGTGGTGGGACTAGCTAGACACACGCGGTGAGCTGCGTCAAGGTGCTCGTGTATTTGACGGGCGGCGTCGGTGGGTCTGGTGGTCCCGGTGTCGGCAACGTGATGATCTCCGCTGTCCTGCCGATGACCGTGGGCCGCTGGGTAGCCGATCTGACCAACCGTGTCGGCCCGTCGCAGGTCCGGCAGGCGTACCGGCTGCTGTCGCAGATCATGGCCTCGGCCGTCGACAACGGGCTGATCCCGGTGACCCCGTGCCGGGGCGTCAAGCTGCCTCGCCTACCTGAGCTGAACCCGACCATCCTCACCGCCGAGCACGTTGACCGGCTCGTGGCCGAGCTCTCCCCGCCGGATGACCTCCTGGTCCTGGTCCTCGCCTACGGCGGGCTGCGCATCGGGGAAGCGCTGTGCCTGCGGCGGCGGCACGTCGACGTGACGGATGGCCGGATGACCGTTGCCGAGTCGGTCGCCCAGCTCCCCGGCGGCCCGGTCATCGACACCCCGAAGAGTCACCAGCGCCGGGAACTCGCCCTGCCAGCCTTCGTGGTCGACCGGCTCCGCCAGCACCTCGCCGAGCTGCCCGAGGACCCGGACGCCTTCCTCTTCCCCGGCCGGCAGCAGCGGACCGCCGGACGCCCGCAGAGCTACAACGGCTGGAAGTACCGCTTTGACCGGGCGGTCGAGCGGGCCGGCCTGACCGACCTGATCCCGCACGACCTTCGGGCAACGCATGGAAGCTGGGTGGCTGATTCTCATGGCGTCCTGGTCGCCGCCCGCCGGCTGAGTCGCTCCAACGCCAGCGTCACGACTCGCCACTACGCCCGAGCAGTCGACGGCCGGGATGCCGAGGTGGCCGCCTTCCTCGACCGGGCACGGAAGGCCAAAGATCATTCCGGAGGGGCACGCAACGGGCACGCGGGGGAGTCCGGGACGGCCGGCGGGAGAGAAAAGCGCCCCTGACCTGCCAGACTTTCATCGATGACCTTGATAACGGCCTAAACTGTAAATCCGTCGCGAAAGCTTCAGAGGTTCGAATCCTCTACCCGCCACCAGGTGCGAGAACGGCCCCTGACCAGCAGAGATGCTGATCGGGGGCCGTTGTCGTCGCCAATCGCTGTTGACCGCCGCGCCGCTGCCCTGACGGACGACGTGCGGATGCTCGTCGGGAGCCAGGATGCGCGAGGCCACCGGCGACTCGGAACCGGCCACGGTAGCGGTCGGCGGGTTGCCTCCGGGCGTACGCCGATCAACCCCCGCCCGGCCGGCGTCGTACCGGCGAGTATGAGCGCCTCGATCGTGGCCGCGCTGGTACTGCTCGCGGTGGCCCTCGCCGACGCCCAGCACGCCGCCGGCCGTCCTCCCGAGGCGCCCTCCCCGGCACACCAGGACTGCGGAGGGCCGGGCAGCGACGAAGCCCGATAGCCGGGTACGGTCCGCCGGTGAACTCCGTTTCGAGGCGTGCCGCCACGGTCCGCCTGCTCGGCGCCATGGCGCTGCTCGCCGGGTTCCTGGTGGCCGCCCTCACCCTGGGTAGTGATTCCGGGGCGACCGAGCCGTACGTGCTCGCGGCCCTGCTGGTGGCCGCGGGGGTCGGGTTCCGCATCGAGGCTGCGATCACCGATTCCCGGTCTGGCGGCCAACCGCCGGACCGCTGACGAAGCCCGTCCGGTTGGCGACACAGCATCGCAAATGGACAGATCGGCGGGTACGGTCGGTCGGAATTCGCCGTCCTGGTGGCGAACTGGCCGAGCGGCCGGTGCCGGTCGGGCGAGGCGGGTCTTTGCGGCAGGTTGTCGGTATTCCGCCGATAGTGCTTATGGTCTGTGTGATCACCAGGCGAACCGGGGTGTGACGGGGCGGCGGGTGCGGTATCACCTCGCCGGCCAGCCAGCCAGCCCCCGGGACGTTCGGTCGGACTTGCTGGTACCGAGGTGGAGCCGGGCCCGCGAGGACTTTGTTGCCCCTGCGGGTTGTGGCACCATCGTGGAATCTCCACGCTCTTCACCCCTGTCGACAGGAGTACCAAGATGTCTGGTCACAAGTTTGGCCGGCTGGTCGGAAGGACGCTCGCACTCGTCGCAGCCGCCGTGTTGGCCCTCGGTGCCGCCGGTGTGCTCGGCGAGGGCGACTTCCAAGCCAACGGCGTCGAGTGGGGCGCCCCCGCAACTGACACGATCAACTCCACGCCGACCCAGGCATCCCTCGTTCACGCTCGGTGAGCGGTGCCGGACGGCACCAGCTCTGATGGGTCGTCATGGTTGCTTCTAAGGCCAGGCAACGTCTCTCCAACGAGCACGCCTGGCTGATCACTGGTCCGCTGGCCGGCTTCGCGCTGGTCAGCGCTATTTTCCTAGCTCTCGGCACCCGCACGAACTTCGGTGACTGGCCCGTCGCGCTGCTGTTGCTCGCCGTCACGGTGATCGCGGGCATTCCGACGCTGAGCTTCGTGGTGCGACGGCAGGCCGTCGTCGTGACCCTGACCGAGATCCCGCTCGTCCTCTCGCTCTACCGGTTGTCGCCTTTGCTCGTGGTGCTGGTGGCCACCACCGCCGCATTGATCACCCAGGTGCACCGCCGGTACGCGTCCCCGAAGCGTTGGTTCAACGTCGCCAAGAGCGCCGCCGACGTCTCGGTCGCGGCGTTTGTGGTGGTCGCCCTGTCGGCGATCTCCGGCGTCGGCCCCGCGACCTGGGGGGTGCTCTCCGCCGCCGTCGCCGCCCACACCGTGATGGGTCTCGTCGCCGTGGTCGGGGTGATCACCCTGCTTCAGGGCTGGCAGGGCGGTCGGGAGACAGCCCGGACGGCGCTGCAGGTTCTCCTGACCGCGGTGGTGAACGTGACCATCGGGCTGGTCATTCTCATCGCCCTCGCCACCACGCCCTGGTCGGCGATACTGCTGCTCGCGTTGACCCTCGCCGGGGTCATGCTCTACCGCTCCTACGCCCAGTTTCTCCGTCAGCACCGCACCCTCGGCGACATGTACGAGCTGACCCGGGTGATGGGGGAGGGCGGCGACGAGGGGCACCTGGCCGACATCCTGTTGGGCCGGATCCGCGCCCTGATGCAGGCGGAGTACGCGACGCTCTGGCTACCCGCCCAGGGCCGCCATCCCGAGGTGCTGCTCACCGCCCGGCTCGACGACAAGGGCCTGCTCGACGTCGCGGTCACCCCTGCCGAGCTGCGCGAACAGGCGCGGGAGCGGGGGCGGCTGGTCGCGGTGGGCCGCGCGTTCGGCGACGCCCCGGAGTTCCGCGGGGAGCTGGGCCGGGGGCACGTCAAGGATCTGATCATCGTGCCGCTGCGCTCCGGGCCGGTGGTGATCGGCACCCTGGAGGTGGTCAACCGGCTCAGCGACGTCGGTCGCTTCACCCCGGCCGACCTGCCGGTCTTCGAGACGGTCGCGGCGCACGCCGCGGTGGCCCTGGAGAATTCCCGGCTGGTCGACCGGTTGCGGCACGACGCGTACCACGACGGGCTCACCAAGCTGCCCAACCGGCGCCGGATCACCGGCGCGCTGGCGGAGGCGGTGAAGATCCGGGCCCCCGGCGAGGTGGTCGCGGTCCTGCTCTTCGACGTGGACGAGCTGCGGCAGGTCAACGAGTCGCTGGGCCACGCCGCCGGCGACAAGGTCCTCGCCGAGATGGCGGCGCGGCTACGCGCCAGCGCGCCCTCCTCGGCGCTGGTGGGCCGTACCGGTGGCGACGAGTTCCTGGTCACCCTGCGGCTGGAGAGCGCGGAGGCGGCCCTGGAGCTCGCCGGGCAGTTGCGTGGCCAGATCCGCGGCGAGATGGCCTTCGACGCGATCACCCTCGACGTGGACACCGCGGTCGGGGTGGTCGTACACCCGGATCACGGCAGCGATGCCGCGACCCTGCTGCAACGGGTCGACCTGGCCGCGAACGCGGCCAAGTCGGTGCCCGGCAGCGTCCAGCTGTTCAACCCGGCGCTGGAGTCGCGGTCGCTGCGCCGCCTCGGCCTCGCCGGCGACCTGCGCCGGGCGCTGGACGAGGGGAAGTTGCAGGTCTACTTCCAGCCCAAGGTGACGCTGCGCGACCGCCGGCTGGTCGGCGTCGAGTGCCTGGCCCGGTGGGAGCATCCGACGCACGGCGTGGTCGCGCCGGAGGACTTCGTCGCGGTGGCCGAGCACACTGGGCAGCTCGGCCGGCTCACCGACGTGGTGCTCCGGGAGGGGCTGCGGCGCAGTCGGGAGTGGGAGTCCGCCGAGCAGCCGCTGTCCGTCGCGGTCAACCTCTCCGCCCGTACGCTCACCGACCGGGACTTCCCGGACCGGGTCCGCGAGCTGCTCACCGAGTACGCGGTGCCACCCCAGCGGCTCACCTTCGAGATCCGGGAGGCCGGGGTGCTGGACGGCACCGACCGACCGATCCCGACCCTGCGGCGGCTGCGCGACCTGGGCGTACGCCTCTCCGTGGACGACTTCGGCACCGGCTCCTCCTCGCTGGCCTACCTGCGCCGGCTGCCGGTGCACGAGGTGAAGGTCGACCGGTCCTTCGTGCAGGGGATGGCGACCGACCCGGGGGACCTGGCGATCGTCAACGCGGTGGTGACGCTCTCCCAGCAGTTCGGCCTGGCGGTGGTCGCCGAGGGGGTGGAGAGCGAGTTGACGCTGGAGCTGCTCCAGGACATCGGGTGCGAGATCGGGCAGGGTTTCCTGTTCAGCCGCCCGCTGCCGTACGAGCGGCTGGAGGCCTGGTTCCGCGCCCAGGTGGACCCGGAATCGGTCGCCGCCGGCGAGCTTCCCCGGCTGCGCGTGGTGCCCTGAGCTGCCCGGACGCGGTGCGGGGGGATCCGATTTCACCTGCCGCGGGCCGGTCGTGTACTGTTCTTCCTGCGCGACACCCCACGGGGTGATCGAGCAGGCCCCCTTAGCTCAGTCGGCAGAGCGTCTCCATGGTAAGGAGAAGGTCTACGGTTCGATTCCGTAAGGGGGCTCAGAGGGTCCGGCTGGACCCGCCACGGCGGTGTAGCTCAGATGGCAGAGCAAGCGGCTCATAATCGCTGTGTCGCCGGTTCAAGTCCGGCCACCGCTACTCTCGTCCTCCGGGCTTACTCCCGGTGGTCGGTGGGACGGGCGCCACAGGCGCCCACTTTGCATGTCTGCGACGTCAGCGCGTAGGCTGACGCGCCGTAGTTGTTACCCGTTCGCGAGGAAGGCACTCCGCCGTGGCTAAGGCGACCGATGTCCGGCCGAAGATCACTTTGGCGTGTGTGGAGTGCAAGGAGCGCAACTACATCACGCGCAAGAACCGTCGTAACGACCCGGACCGCATCGAGCTGAAGAAGTTCTGCCCCCGGGACGGCAAGCACACGGTCCACCGCGAGACCCGCTGACCCTTGGCCGGCCCTGCCGGCCCGGTCACCAGCAGCATCCGATCGCCGATCCGCGTGGCCGGCGGCCCTCCGGGGCCGACCGCCCGCACGGATCGGCGATCGTTTTTGCGTGTAGGTTCGGCGGCATGTCCCTGGACCCGTCCTTCGTCGGCCGGAGCTATCCGCCGACCGCCCCCTATCAGGTGGGCCGAGAAAAGATCCGCGAGTTCGCCACCGCGATCGGCGCCACCGACGCGGCGTACCACGACCCGGACGCGGCCCGCGCGCTCGGGCACCCGGACGTGGTCGCCCCGCCGACCTTCCCCCAGGTGCTCACCATGGCCGCGACCGCCCAGATCGTCGAGGACCCGGCGCTCGGCGTGGACTACCGCCGCGTCGTGCACGGCGACCAGCGTTTCGCGTACACCCGCCCGGTGGTGGCCGGGGACGAGCTGGTCTGCGTGAGCACCATCGACGAGATCACCACCCGGGGCGGGCACGGCTTCCTGACCACCCGCACCGAGGTCGCCACGGCCGACGGCGAGCCGGTGGTCACCGTCTGGTCCAAGATCGTCGTACGCGGGGAGGCGTGAGAGTGGAACTGCCCACCCAGACGTTCCGGGTGACCCGTGCGGACCTGGTCCGCTACGCGGGCGCCTCGGGCGACTTCAACCCCATCCACTGGAGCGACCGGACGGCCGTCGCGGTCGGCCTGCCCGGCGTCATCGCCCACGGCAT
The DNA here is from genome assembly GCF_040654475.1 of Micromonospora sp. NPDC050686. Classification (NCBI taxonomy): domain Bacteria; kingdom Bacillati; phylum Actinomycetota; class Actinomycetes; order Micromonosporales; family Micromonosporaceae; genus Micromonospora; species Micromonospora sp. NPDC050686. Next base: position 165,642 of record NZ_JBFAID010000006.1, on the reverse strand, counting down.
GTTCACCATGGCCCTGGTGGGCCGCGCGGTCACCGGATGGGCCGGCGCCCCTGACGCGGTGGTCGACTACAACGTGCGGTTCGCCCGGCCGGTGGTCGTCCCGGACACCGACGAGGGCACCGAGATCGCGGTCTCCGCAGTGGTCCGCGAGGTCACCGAGGAGGGCCTGACCAGGTTCGACGTCACCGCGACCTGCCAGGGGGAGAAGGTCCTGTCGCAGGCTCGGGCGACGGTCCGGGCGGCCCGCTGACGGGCGTCGCGACGCGCGAGGGGTGGACCGGTTGGGAAAGTCGCACGACTACCCGTACACTGGTCCGCCGTGGGGCAAGTGACCCCTGCGCGGTCGATCGTGGCCGGGTGGGGGGAAAGTTGCCGCACAGGGGTGTAGCTCAATTGGCAGAGCAGCGGTCTCCAAAACCGCAGGCTGCAGGTTCAAGTCCTGTCACCCCTGCGCCTCAGGCCTGACCGTTCCCGTGGGTCGCGCCGCCGTCCTGGCGGCGCTCGGCCCGTGGTGGTGGCATCGGCGGGGTGGTATCCGAGGCGTTCGGGTTCCCTCCGGTCGATCCGCCGGCCGCGGCCCGTCGCGGGACGGTTGGTCCGGCCGGCGTGACCAACGCCGCGTACGCCGCACCGGCGTGCGACCCGAGATCCCGCTACGGAGGGCGAAGTGGCCGACAACAAGCGGCGCGGCGAGGACGCCGGCGACGAGCGCGACGAGGTCGTCGACGACGTGGCCGACGACGAGGCCGCCGTTGACGAGCCGGTCTCGCGGGGTGGTACGGCAACCCGGGAGCGCACCAAGGCGGAGTCGGCCGAGCGCAAGACCCGCAAGGACGGCGAGCGGATCGGGCTCTTCGCCCGCATCGCGCGGTTCTTCCGCGAGGTCGTGGCCGAACTGCGTAAGGTCATCTGGCCGACCCGCAAGGAGCTGTTGACCTACACCGCCGTGGTGGTCACGTTCGTCGCGGTGGTGCTGACGATCGTGGGCCTCCTCGACTTCGCGTTCGCGAAGGGCGTGCTGTGGGTCTTCGGCAACCCCAGCTGACCGGCCGACTGTGCCGATAGTGACGGAAGTGAGCGAGCGTGCCTGAGTACGACGAGACCGCCGAGACCCCGGACGAGCAGTCCACGGTGGCGACGGCGGCTGGTGACGAGTCGGTCGAGGCCGCCAGCGAAACCGAGTTCCCGGCCACCGAGCCGGTGGACGAGGAGTTCGACCCGGTCGCCGAGCTGCGCCAGAAGCTGCGCTACGCGCCCGGCGACTGGTACGTGGTGCACTCGTACGCCGGCTACGAGAACAAGGTGAAGACCAACCTCGAGACCCGGATCACCTCCCTGGACATGGAGGAGTTCATCTACCAGGTCGAGGTGCCGACCCGGGAAGAGGTCGAGGTCAAGAACGGCAAGCGCTCCCAGGTGCAGGCCAAGGTCTTCCCCGGTTACATCCTGGTCCGGATGGAGCTGACCGCGGAGTCCTACTCCTGCGTGCGGAACACCCCGGGCGTGACCGGGTTCGTCGGGGCGACCGACCGGGCCGACCGCCCGGCGCCGCTGAGCCTCGACGAGGTGCTGAAGTGGCTGGCTCCGGCGGTCGAGACCGAGCAGAAGAAGGCGAAGCCCGAGGTCAAGGTCCTCGACTTCGAGGTCGGCGACTCCGTCACCGTCACCGACGGCGCGTTCGCCTCGCTGCCCGCGACGATCAGCGAGATCAACGCCGACCAGCAGAAGCTGAAGGTGCTGGTGTCGATCTTCGGCCGGGAGACCCCGGTCGAGCTGAACTTCAACCAGGTCACCAAGATCTGACGTACCGGTCGCCGGCGGTGGGCCAGCCCGTCGCCGGCGTACCTGGTTCCGCCCCCGCGCTCGCCGGGCCTCGGCGGCTGGGGTGGTGGAGCGTTGCGCTACCCTAGAACGTCGCCGTGTCGCACCGCGCTGACCGTGCGCGCCCGCGGCCGGTGATTCACCCGGTTCCAAGCCCCAGGAAGAGACATGCCTCCGAAGAAGAAGCTCGTCAAGACGTTCACGCTTCAGCTGAAGGCGGGCCAGGCCACCCCGGCTCCGCCGGTCGGTCCGGCGCTCGGTCAGCACGGCGTCAACATCATGGAGTTCTGCAAGTCGTACAACGCGCAGACCGAGTCGCAGCGGGGCGACATCGTCCCCGCCGAGATCAGCGTGTACGAGGACCGGTCCTTCACCTTCGTCCTGAAGACGCCGCCGGCCGCCCGGCTGCTGCTGAAGGCCGCCGGCGTCGACAAGGGCTCCGGCGTGCCCCAGTCGAACAAGGTGGGCACCGTGTCGCAGGCCCAGGTGCGGGAGATCGCCGAGAAGAAGATGGTCGACCTCAACGCCAACGACGTCGACCAGGCTGCGAAGATCATCGCCGGCACCGCCCGGTCGATGGGCATCGTCGTCGGCGACTGACGTCGGTCCGTACGTTCCCGATCAGTTCGTGGGAGGGCGCGCGGTGACCGCGGCCCGCCAGCAACCACAGGAGTAGTTGAGAAATGCAGCGCAGCAAGAGCTACCGCAAGGCAGCCGACGTCATCGACCGGTCCAAGCTCTACAGCCCCGCCGAGGCCGTCAAGCTGGCCAAGGACACCACCAACGTCAAGTTCGACGCCACGGTCGAGGTCGCGATGCGCCTCGGCGTCGACCCCCGCAAGGCGGACCAGATGGTCCGCGGCACGGTCAACCTGCCGCACGGCACCGGTAAGACCGCCCGCGTGATCGTCTTCGCCGCCGGCGCGAAGGCCGAGGAGGCCGCCGCCGCCGGTGCCGACGAGGTGGGCACCGACGAGCTGGTCGCCCGGATCCAGGGTGGTTGGCTGGACTTCGACGCGGCGATCGCCACGCCGGACCAGATGGCCAAGATCGGCCGGATCGCGCGGATCCTGGGCCCGCGCGGCCTGATGCCGAACCCGAAGACCGGCACGGTGACCATGGACGTCACCAAGGCGGTCGCGGACATCAAGGGCGGCAAGATCACCTTCCGGGTGGACAAGCACTCCAACCTGCACCTGATCATCGGCAAGGCCTCGTTCTCCGAGTCCCAGCTGGTCGACAACTACGCCGCCGTGCTCGACGAGGTGCTCCGTGCCAAGCCGTCGGCGGCCAAGGGCACGTACCTGAAGAAGGTCACCCTGACCACCACCATGGGCCCGGGCGTTCCGGTCGACCCGAAGGTGGTCAAGAACCTGCAGGAGGCTCCGGCCGAGGCCTGAGCACCGCAGCGTCCGTAAGGGGCCCCGTCACGCCGTGGCGGGGCCCCTTCGCGTGCGGTGGTTGTGGCAAGCTGGCCCCCATGCGGCTGGAGGGCGTCTGGGCGCGGTACCGGCGACGCGGCCCATGGGTGCTGCGCGAGGTCGAGGTCGCACTCGCCCCGGGTGAGGCGGCCGTCGTGCTGGGCCGCAACGGGGCCGGCAAGTCCACGTTGCTCCAGCTCGCCGCCGGGGTGCTGCGCCCCGCGCGGGGCCGGGTGGTCGACCGGCCCGGCGCGGTGGGCTGGGTGCCGGAGCGCTTTCCGGCCGATCAGCCGTTCACCGTCGCGGCCTACCTCACCTCGATGGCCCGGGTCGCCGGGCTCGCCGCCGACGCCGCCGACCGGGCGGTGGCCCACTGGACCGACCGGCTGGGCCTGGCCCGGTTCGGCCCGGTCCGTTTGGCCCAGCTGTCCAAGGGCACCGCGCAGAAGGTCGGGCTGGCCCAGGCCATGCTCCGCCCGCCGGGCCTGCTGGTGCTCGACGAGCCCTGGGAGGGGCTGGACGCGGCCGCCCGCGAGCTGGTGCCCGAGCTGGTCGAGGAGGTGCTCGGCCGGGGCGGCTCGGTGCTGGTCAGCGACCATCGGGGCGAGACGGTCAGGCTGCCCGGCGCCCGGCTCTGGACGGTCGCCGACGGGACGGTGACCGAGACCACCCCGGCCGCCGGCCCGGCCATGTCGGTGGTCGAGCTGCTGGTGCCGGCCGACCGGGTCACCGGCACCGTCGCCCGGTTGCGCGCCGAGGGCCACCGGATCCTCCGGGTACGCGCCGACGCCGCCGGCCCGCCTGCGGCCGGCCCGTTCGACGCCGGCCCGCCTGCCGTCGGCCCGCCTGCCGTCGGCCCGCGCGGTGCCGAGGCCGGGGTGCGGACCGTCGCGGGGGAGGCGGGATGACCGCCCTGGTCCGGCAGCGGCTGGCCGGCTTCCTGCGTACCGGCCGGGCGCTCGCGCCGGTGCTGGCCGGCCTGCTGGCCCTCGGCGTCCTCTACGGCGGCGGCCGGGCCGAGCCGGCGGAGGCGTACGGCGTCTCCGCGGTGGTGCTCTTCCCGGTGCTGGCCTGGCAGACCAAGATCCTGCTGGATGTGGAGCCCGACGTGCAGCGCCGGCTGGCCGGGGTGCTGGTCGGCGCGGGCCGGGAACGGGCCGCCGGACTGCTCGCGGCGGTGGTGGCGGCGCTCGGCACGATGGCGGTGGCGCTGGTCTTCCCGTGGCTGGTCGGCGGCGTGACCGGGCCGGTGCATCCGGGTGACCGCACGGTGCTGGCCGGCCTGCTGCTCGGCGGCTGGGCGCACCTGCTCGCCGTGCCTCCGGCGGTGGCGCTCGGGGCCTTGGCCAGCCGGGCCTGCGTCGGCGGCGCCGGGTACGGCGTCGCGGTGCTCTCGCTGGGTGCGGTCGGCGGCCTGGTCCTCGGCCTGAGCGGGTCGGTCGTGCCGTGGCTGGCCCCGCCGCTGCTGCCGACCGCCCGCGCGCTGGCCGGGCCGGTGGCCGTCGGTCCCGGCCTGGGGCTGACCGCCTGGGCGCTGGTCTGGGCCGCCCTGGTGGTGGCGGGGTACGCCTGGCGCCGCCGGTTCCGGGCCTGACCGCGCGCCGGGCAGTGACGCGGAGCACCGCCGCCCGGATTTGGCCGATCCGGCGGGTGTCGCGTACGCTTCACCTCGAAGTTCCACCCAGAGACCGCTGGTCACCGTGCCTCGGCACGGTCGAAGGTCCCGCGACAACGGGCGACCCGCGCAGGGCGGCAAGCGAAACTCGGCGGTGTTCCTCGTGGTCCGTTGACTGCGACGGCTACCGGTCGGCCCTCGCCCCGTGCGCCCTGCGCCGGGGCTTTTTCGTTGTCGTGTCGCCTCCGCCGCCGTCGCGAGCACCGCTCGTCGACGGCGACCAGCCTCGAGCAACGAGAGAGGAGGGACATGGCGGACAAGCCGATCCGGTCCGACAAGGCCACGGCCGTCGCTGAGCTGACCGAGAGCTTCCGTAACGCCGGTGCCACGGTGCTGACCGAGTACCGCGGTCTGACGGTTTCCCAGCTCACCCAGCTGCGGCGCTCGCTCGGCAAGGAGACCAGCTACACGGTCGCGAAGAACACGCTGGCGAAGCGTGCCGCGAGCGACGCGGGTATCTCCGGCCTCGACGAGCTGTTCACCGGTCCTACCGCGCTGACTTTCGTTTCGGGCGACGTCGTCGAGGCGGCGAAGGGGCTTCGCGACTTCGCGAAGGCCAACCCGAAGCTCGTCATCAAGGGCGGTGTCTTCGAGGGCAAGGCCATTTCCGCGGCCGAGGTCACGAAGCTCGCCGACCTGGAGTCCCGTGAGGTGCTGCTGGCCAAGCTGGCCGGCGCGATGAAGGGCAACCTGAGCAAGGCCGCGGCCCTGTTCCAGGCTCCGCTCTCCAAGACCGCCCGCCTGGCGGCCGCCCTGCAGGACAAGCGCGAGAAGGAGGGCGCCGAGGCGGCCTGAGGCCGTCGGCGGCGCACCAGTTCTTATCTAAGAGAATCAGGAAAGGACGCCAGACATGGCGAAGCTCAGCACTGGCGAGCTGCTCGACGCGTTCAAGGAGATGACGCTGATCGAGCTCTCCGAGTTCGTGAAGCAGTTCGAGGAGACCTTCGAGGTCACCGCGGCCGCTCCCGTCGCCGTCGCCGGCCCGGCGGGCCCGGGTGCCCCGGCCGCCCCGGTCGAGGAGGAGAAGGACGAGTTCGACGTCATCCTCGAGGCTGACGGCGGCAAGAAGATCCAGGTCATCAAGGTCGTGCGTGAGCTGACCGGCCTGGGCCTGAAGGAGGCCAAGGACCTGGTCGAGGCGGCGCCGAAGCCGGTCCTGGAGAAGGCCAACAAGGAGACCGCCGAGAAGGCCAAGGCCAAGCTCGAGGGCGAGGGCGCCAAGGTCACCCTCAAGTGACCTTGAGCTAGACCCGACGCGCGTGTCCGGCTCGCGTGAGCCGGGGCACACCACGTCCTGGTGGGCGGTGATCCTCCGATGGGGATCACCGCCCGCTGTGGTTGTCGGTGTACGCCCCGCGACGGCGTGAGCAGGGCCGGTGACGCCCGGATCGGGGGCGTCCGGCGGCGCCCGGCGGTAGCCCGCCGGAGGGAAAGAGCCCGACCGACCGGGACCGGCCCTTGACGCGGCACCACGCTGCCAGGCACGCTGGCATCAGCAAGACCTTCCGCGCTTGCGACGGCCACCACTTGGGTAATGGCAGCGGCGGCACCACAGCGCCACCGGCACCCGAGCGGCCCCACGGGAACGTTGCGTTCCGAGCGGCCCGGGAGACCCCGTTCAAAGGGGCTCCCGAGGCAAGTTCCGCAACGGCCTGCGGGGTGGGCTGGACAGCGGTTAGCCTCTCGGCTACACTGCTAGTTTGCGCTGCCTTCCGACTTGACCCCTGCTCGGAAATGTCCGTTTACGGATAATTCTGGTGGGGTCATTGGAGTGCACGCGTACCAGCCGTTCTGCAGCACCGGTCCTCGGAAGGACGCATCTTGGCAGCTTCCCGCCCTGCGAAGACCAGTCGTACGTCGAGTGCTTTCGCTCCCCGCCGAGTTTCATTCGGTCGGATCACCGAACATCTCGAGGTCCCCAACCTCCTCGCCATTCAGAACGAGTCCTTCGACTGGCTCGTCGGCAACGAGGCTTGGCAGGGCCGGTCGGCGGACGACCCGCACGCACGATCGGGTCTCGCGGAGATCCTCGACGAGATCAGTCCCATTGAGGACTTCTCCGGCACCATGTCGCTGTCCTTCTCGGCTCCGCGCTTCGACGAGGTCAAGGCCTCGATCGAGGAGTGCAAGGAGAAGGATCTGACCTACTGCGCCCCGCTGTTCGTGACCGCGGAGTTCACCAACAACACCACCGGCGAGATCAAGAGCCAGACGGTGTTCATGGGTGACTTCCCGATGATGACGCCGAAGGGCACCTTCATCATCAACGGCACCGAGCGCGTCGTGGTCAGCCAGCTCGTCCGCTCGCCGGGCGTGTACTTCGACAAGCAGCCGGACAAGACCTCCGACCGCGACCTCTCCAGCGTCAAGGTCATCCCGAGCCGGGGTGCCTGGCTGGAGTTCGACATCGACAAGCGCGACACGGTCGGCGTCCGCATCGACCGCAAGCGCCGGCAGGCCGTCACGGTCCTGCTCAAGGCCATCGGATGGTCGGCCGAGCAGATCCGTGAGAAGTTCGGCTGGTCCGAGCTGATGATGACCACGCTCGAGAAGGACCACATCGCCGGCCAGGACGAGGCGCTGCTCGACATCTACCGCAAGCTCCGCCCTGGCGAGCCGCCGACCCGCGAGAACGCCCAGACCCTGCTCGACAACCTCTTCTTCAATCCGAAGCGGTACGACGTCGCCAAGGTCGGTCGTTACAAGTTCAACAAGAAGCTCGAAGTGGGTGTGCCGATCACCACCGGCACGCTGACCGAGGACGACATCGTCGCCACCGTGGAATACCTCTGCCGGCTGCACGCCGGTGAGGAGGGCTACGAGGCCGACGACATCGACCACTTCGGCAACCGGCGCCTGCGCACCGTGGGCGAGCTGATCCAGAACCAGGTCCGGGTCGGCCTCTCCCGGATGGAGCGGGTCGTCCGCGAGCGGATGACCACCCAGGACGTCGAGGCGATCACGCCGCAGACCCTGATCAACATCCGTCCCGTGGTGGCGGCGATCAAGGAGTTCTTCGGCACCTCGCAGCTGTCCCAGTTCATGGACCAGACCAACCCGCTGGCGGGCCTGACCCACCGGCGCCGGCTGAGCGCGCTCGGCCCGGGTGGTCTGTCCCGGGAGCGGGCCGGCTTCGAGGTCCGCGACGTGCACCCGTCCCACTACGGCCGGATGTGCCCGATCGAGACGCCGGAAGGCCCGAACATCGGTCTGATCGGCGCGCTGTCCACCTTCGCCCGGGTCAACCCGTTCGGCTTCATCGAGACGCCGTACCGGAAGGTCATCGACGGTCGGGTCACCGACCAGATCGACTACCTGACCGCGGACGAGGAGGACCGGTTCGTCAAGGCGCAGGCCAACGCCCCGCTGAAGGCGGACGGCACGTTCGCCGAGGACCGCGTCCTGGTCCGCCGTAAGGGCGGCGAGACCGAGGACGTGGCGCCGGCGGCCGTCGACTACATGGACGTGTCGCCGCGGCAGATGACCTCGGTCGCGACCGCGATGATCCCGTTCCTGGAGCACGACGACGCCAACCGGGCACTCATGGGCGCGAACATGCAGCGCCAGGCGGTGCCGCTGGTCAAGGCGGAGTCCCCGCTCGTCGGCACCGGCATGGAATACCGGGCCGCCGTGGACGCCGGTGACGTGGTCGTCGCCGAGGTCGGCGGTGTGGTCGAGGACCTCTGCGCGGACTACATCACGGTCCACCAGGACGACGGCCACCGCCGGACGTACCTGCTGCACAAGTTCCGCCGCTCCAACGCCGGCTCCTGCGTCAACCAGAAGCCGGTCGTCTTCGAGGGCGACCGCGTCGAGGCCGGCCAGGTCATCGCCGACGGTCCGTGCACCGACGAGGGCGAGATGGCGCTCGGGCGCAACCTGCTGGTGGCGTTCATGTGCTGGGAGGGCCACAACTACGAGGACGCGATCATCCTGTCGCAGCGCCTCGTGCAGCAGGACGTGCTCACCTCGATCCACATCGAGGAGCACGAGGTCGACGCCCGGGACACCAAGCTCGGCCCGGAGGAGATCACCCGCGACATCCCGAACGTCAGCGAGGAGATGCTCGCCGACCTCGACGAGCGCGGCATCATCCGGATCGGCGCCGAGGTCGTCCCCGGCGACATCCTGGTCGGCAAGGTCACCCCGAAGGGTGAGACCGAGCTGACCCCGGAGGAGCGGCTGCTCCGCGCGATCTTCGGCGAGAAGGCGCGCGAGGTCCGGGACACCTCGCTGAAGGTGCCGCACGGTGAGACCGGCACGGTCATCGGCGTGCGTACCTTCTCCCGGGAGGACGGCGACGAGCTGCCCCCCGGCGTGAACGAGCTGGTCCGGGTCTACGTGGCCCAGAAGCGCAAGATCCAGGACGGTGACAAGCTCGCGGGCCGGCACGGCAACAAGGGCGTCATCTCCAAGATCTTGCCGGTCGAGGACATGCCGTTCCTGGAGGACGGCACCCCGGTCGACATCGTGCTGAACCCGCTCGGCGTGCCGTCCCGGATGAACATCGGCCAGGTCCTGGAGACCCACCTCGGGTGGGTGGCCAAGACCGGCTGGAGCGTGGACGGCGAGGACGAGGAGTGGAAGCGCCAGCTCCGCTCGATCAACGCGAACGAGTCCGAGCCGGACACCAACGTGGCCACCCCGGTCTTCGACGGTGCCCGCGAGGAGGAGATCTCCGGTCTGCTCGAGTCGACCCTGCCCAACCGGGACGGCAAGCAGCTGATCGGGCGCAGCGGCAAGGCGCAGCTGTTCGACGGTCGCTCCGGCGAGCCGCTGCCGGACCCGATCGCGGTCGGCTACGTCTACATCCTCAAGCTCAACCACCTGGTCGACGACAAGATCCACGCCCGGTCGACCGGCCCGTACTCGATGATCACGCAGCAGCCGCTGGGTGGTAAGGCGCAGTTCGGTGGCCAGCGCTTCGGTGAGATGGAGTGCTGGGCGATGCAGGCGTACGGCGCCGCCTACGCCCTGCAGGAGCTGCTGACGATCAAGTCCGACGACGTCCTGGGCCGGGTGAAGGTCTACGAGGCGATCGTCAAGGGCGAGAACATCCCCGAGCCGGGCATTCCGGAGTCGTTCAAGGTGCTGCTCAAGGAGCTGCAGTCGCTGTGCCTCAACGTCGAGGTGCTCTCCAGCGACGGCGTGGCCCTGGAGATGCGCGAGACCGACGACGAGGTGTTCCGGGCCGCGGAGGAGCTGGGCATCGACCTGTCCCGGCGCGAGCCGAGCTCGGTCGAAGAGGTCTGAGGTGATCGGTCGGGAGCCGGCTCACCGGCTCCCGACCGCACCCACTAGCTAGCAGTACAGACGACGACATAGGGGACATAGTGCTCGACGTCAACTTCTTCGACGAGCTGCGCATCGGCCTCGCCACCGCCGACGACATCCGTCAGTGGTCCCACGGCGAGGTCAAGAAGCCCGAAACGATCAACTACCGCACCCTCAAGCCGGAGAAGGACGGGCTCTTCTGCGAGAAGATCTTCGGTCCGCAGCGGGACTGGGAGTGCTACTGCGGTAAGTACAAGCGGGTCCGCTTCAAGGGCATCATCTGCGAGCGCTGCGGCGTCGAGGTGACCCGCTCCAAGGTCCGCCGGGAGCGGATGGGTCACATCGAGCTGGCCGCTCCGGTGACCCACATCTGGTACTTCAAGGGCGTGCCGAGCCGGCTGGGCTACCTGCTGGACCTCGCCCCGAAGGACCTCGAAAAGATCATCTACTTCGCCTCGTACGTCGTGACGAGCGTGGACGCCGAGGCGCGTCACCGCGACCTCTCGACCATCGAGAACGAGATCCTGGCCGAGAAGCGGCAGTCCGAGAACAGCCGCGACTCGGAGATCGAGAAGCGGGCCGCCAAGCTCGAGGCCGACCTGGCCGAGCTGGAGGCCGAGGGTGCCAAGGCGGACGTCCGGCGCAAGGTCAAGGAGGGCGGAGAGCGCGAGATGCGCCAGATCCGCGACCGGGCCCAGCGCGAGATCGACCGCCTGGACGAGGTGCTGGACACCTTCCGCAAGCTGGAGCCGAAGCAGCTGGTCACCGACGAGCTGCTCTACCGCGAGCTGCGCGACCGGTTCGGTGAGTACTTCACCGGTTCGATGGGTGCCGAGGCCATCAAGGCCCTGGTGCAGAACATGGACCTCGACGCCGAGGCGGAGAGCCTGCGCGAGACCATCCGCAGCGGCAAGGGCCAGCGCAAGATCCGGGCGCTCAAGCGGCTGAAGGTCGTCGCGGCGTTCCTGAACACCCGCAACTCGCCGCTCGGCATGGTGCTGGACTGCGTCCCGGTCATCCCGCCGGACCTGCGCCCGATGGTGCAGCTCGACGGTGGCCGCTTCGCGACCTCGGACCTGAACGACCTGTACCGCCGGGTGATCAACCGGAACAACCGCCTCAAGCGGCTGATCGACCTCGGCGCGCCCGAGATCATCGTCAACAACGAGAAGCGGATGCTGCAGGAGGCCGTCGACGCGCTGTTCGACAACGGCCGCCGCGGCCGGCCGGTCACCGGCCCGGGCAACCGTCCGCTGAAGTCGCTGTCCGACATGCTGAAGGGCAAGCAGGGCCGGTTCCGGCAGAACCTGCTCGGCAAGCGCGTCGACTACTCCGGCCGTTCGGTCATCGTGGTCGGCCCGAAGCTCAAGCTGCACCAGTGCGGCCTGCCCAAGCAGATGGCGCTGGAGCTGTTCAAGCCGTTCGTGATGAAGCGGCTGGTCGACCTCAACCACGCGCAGAACATCAAGTCCGCCAAGCGGATGGTCGAGCGGCAGCGGCCGGTCGTGTGGGACGTGCTGGAAGAGGTCATCGGCGAGCACCCGGTCCTGCTGAACCGGGCGCCGACCCTGCACCGGCTGGGCATCCAGGCCTTCGAGCCGCAGCTGGTCGAGGGCAAGGCGATCCAGATCCACCCGCTGGTCTGCACCGCGTTCAACGCCGACTTCGACGGTGACCAGATGGCGGTCCACGTGCCGCTGTCCGCCGAGGCCCAGGCCGAGGCGCGGATCCTGATGCTGTCGTCGAACAACATCCTCAAGCCGGCCGACGGCAAGCCGGTCACCATGCCCACCCAGGACATGGTCATCGGTCTGTACCACCTGACCCACGAGACGCCGGGGGGCAAGGGTGAGGGCCGGGCGTTCAGCTCGGACGCCGAGGCCCGGATGGCGTACGACAACGGCGAGCTGCACCTCCAGACCCCGGTCAAGATCCGCCTGCGGGACGTCGCCGGGGTCGACAACGGCCGCGACGCCGAGCCGTGGGTCGCGCCGGAGGGCTGGGTCGAGGGCGAGCCGGTGACCGTGGAGACCACGCTCGGCCGGGTCCTGTTCAACGAGACGCTGCCCCCGGGCTACCGCTTCGTGAACTACGAGATCCGCAAGGGCCAGCTCTCCGCGATCGTGAACGACCTCGCCGAGCGCTTCCCGAAGGTGGCCCTGGCCGCCACCCTGGACGGGCTCAAGGAGGCCGGCTTCCACTGGGCCACCTGGTCCGGCGTCACCATCGGCATGGAGGACGTCATCGCTCCGCCGCGCAAGCGGGAGATCCTGGAGCGGTACGAGAAGGAAGCCGACCGGATCGACAAGCAGTACCAGCGTGGTCTGATGACCGCCGAGGAGCGTCGCGGCGAGCTCATCGAGATCTGGACCAAGGCGACCAACGAGGTCGCCAAGGAGATGGACATCGCGCTGCCGCAGGAGAACCCGCTGTGGAAGATGATCAACTCGGGTGCCCGCGGTAACCTGCTCCAGCTCCGGCAGATCGCGGCGATCCGTGGTCTGGTGGCCAACCCGAAGGGCGAGATCATCCCGCGGCCGATCAAGGCCTCGTACCGGGAGGGTCTGTCCGTGCTGGAGTACTTCATCTCCACGCACGGTGCCCGTAAGGGTCTCGCGGACACCGCCCTGCGTACCGCCGACTCGGGTTACCTGACCCGGCGTCTGGTGGACGTCTCGCAGGACGTCATCATCCGCGAGGAGAACTGCGGCACCGACCGGGCGATCCCGATGCAGATCGGCGAGCGCCTGGAGGGCGGCACCCTGGTGGTGCACGAGCACGCCGAGACCAGCGTGCACGCCCGTACCCTGGCCGACGACATCAAGGGGCCGGACGGCACCGTCGTCGCCGAGCGGGGCACCGACGTCAACTCGATCGTGGTCGACAAGATCGTCGCGGCCGGGGTCGAGACGATCCGGGTGCGCAGCGTGCTGACCTGCGAGTCGAAGCTGGGCGTCTGTGGCGCCTGCTACGGCCGCTCGCTGCCGACCGGCAAGACGGTGGACGTCGGCGAGGCGGTCGGCATCATCGCCGCGCAGTCCATCGGTGAGCCCGGTACGCAGCTGACGATGCGTACCTTCCACACCGGTGGTGTCGCGGGTGAGGACATCACCCAGGGTCTGCCCCGGGTCCAGGAGATCTTCGAGGCCCGGATCCCGAAGGGCAAGGCACCCATCGCCGACACTCCGGGTCGGGTGCGGATCGAGGACGGCGAGCGGTCGCGGAAGATCATCGTGGTGCCGGACGACGGCAGCGACGAGATCGTCTACGACAAGATCTCCAAGCGGGTCCGGCTGCGGACCCACGACGGCGATCACGTCGACGTCGGCGAGAAGCTCACCGAGGGCACCATCGACCCGCACGAGCTGCTGCGCATCCTCGGCCCGCGCGCGGTCCAGGTCCACCTGACCCAGGAGGTCCAGGAGGTCTACCGCTCGCAGGGTGTGCTCATCCACGACAAGCACATCGAGATCATCATCCGCCAGATGCTCAAGCGGGTGACGGTCATCGACTCCGGCTCGACCGAGTTCCTGCCGGGCGTGCTGGTCGACCGGGCGCTGTTCGAGTCGGAGAACCGCCGGCTCGTCGGCGAGGGCGGCGAGCCCGCCGCCGGTCGCCCCGTGCTGATGGGTATCACCAAGGCCTCGCTGGCCACCGACTCCTGGCTCTCCGCGGCCTCCTTCCAGGAGACCACCCGGGTGCTGACCGACGCGGCGATCCACGCCCGCAGCGACTCGCTGATCGGCCTCAAGGAGAACGTGATCATCGGTAAGCTCATCCCGGCCGGTACCGGCATCAGCAAGTACCGCAACGTCCGGGTCGAGCCGACCGAGGAGGCGAAGGCCAAGGTCTACTCGATGACCGGCTACCCGGAGACCGACTACGGCTTCGGGCCGGCCAGCGGCCAGGCGGTCCCGCTGGACGACTTCGACTTCGGGTCGTACCGCTAAGCAGTGACACGACGAAGCCCCCGGCCTCCCGCCGGGGGCTTCGTCGTGCCCGGGCCGGCCGGCAACGGGCATGATGGGGCCATGACCACCGCACCCGGACAGGCGCCCGTCGGGTACGCGGGCACCCGCCACCCGTTGGATCCGGACCCGGCTCGCGCCACGAAGGCCCGGGCCGTCTTCGCGCTCGGGCTGATCGCGGCGTTGACCGGGCTGTTCGTGGGCGGGATCGTGCCGGCGACGATCGCCCTGCAACTGTCCCGGCAGGCGCGGCGCGAGGCGTGGGCCTCCGGCGGCTTCCTGACCGGGAGCGCGTGGTTGCGTCGCGGCGAGCGGCTGGCCTGGGTCGGTCTGGTGCTCGGCGCGGTGGCCCTGGTCGGGGCGCTGGTCATCGGGGTGGTCCGGTGGGCGGACGCGCCCTTCGGGCAGGACTACGCCCCGAACATCGACTGACGGCGGCGGATCCCGCCGCCGGGCCCGGACGGGGGGCGTGCCGGCGGTAGCCTGGCCGGTGTCCGTCGCGTGACGGTGGGCGTGGCTGGCCAGGAGGAGGAGCGCGTGACCGAACCGGTGCCGCCGGCGGAGGGTGACCCGGGACGCTCCGGGGAGGGCTCCGCGCCGGGCGGGGAGGGCGGGCCGGGCGACCGGAGTCCGGCGTCGGCGCGGTGGGACGAGCCGGCGAGCCTGCCGCCGGAGACCGCCTCCGTCGGGTACGCGCCACCGCCCGTGCCGCCGACCGGCCAGCCCACCCCCGGCGCCAGCCCCTGGCCGGCGTCGGCGCCGCTGCCGCCGACTGCTCCCTGGGCGCCACCGACCACGTCCGGTTCGGCAACGCCGTGGACCCCGCCCACCTCGTCGGCCCCCTCGACCCCGGCCGCTCCGTCGGCGCCGCCCGGCGGGGGCCCGTCCGGTGCTCCGGGCCCCGCCGGCCACCCGGCCGGTCCGCATCCGGGCGCTCCGTATTCGACCGGTCCGCACCCTGGCGGTCCGCACCCCGGTGGAGGTGCCGCGGGGGCGTATCCGGGCGGGCCGCACCCCGGCCAGCCGTACCCGGGCGGCGGGCCCGTGGGGCCGTACCCTCCGGGCGGGCCGGCGTCCGGCGGCCCGGCGCGGCCTGGCTGGCCGGCACCCGGTTCCTGGGGGGCGCAGCCGAGGCCCGGGTGGCCGCCCGCGCCGGCGCATCCCGGTTGGGGCGGCCCTCCGCCGCCGCGCGAGCCGGCCCGGCCGCCGAAGCGGGTCGACCCGGTGCCGGGTACGCCGTTCGGCGTGGTCCACCTGGACGTGCCGCCGGTCACCTCCGGCCTGGCCACCGCCTCGCTGCTGGTCGGCATCGTCTCGATCCTGGTCTCCGTGCTGGTGCTCTGCTTCGGCATCGGTGGCCGGAGCTGGGGCGGGGCGTGGGCCGCCGGGGCGTTCACCGTGCTGGGCGTGATCGCCGGGACGGCCGCCATCGTGACGGGCCTGCTCGGGTTGCGGCAGATCCGCCGCCCGGCCGCCCCGCCCGAGGTCCGGTTCACCGGCCGCGGGCTGGCCCGGGCCGGGCTGATCTGCGGTTCCGTCGGGGTGGGGCTGAGTCTGCTCGGCCTGGCGCTGGCCCTGCTGCTGCAGTTCGCGTGACGGCGGTGGTCGCGGGGCCGAGCGGCCGCGTCCGGGGCGAGCCGGTACACTTGACGGCGTAGGTGCCCATCGTGGGCGTGCGGGGACGACGGTGCGGGGACGACGGGTTGCGACGCAGCCCACTCCGACCGTTCCGTTTTGACCTGTGCGGCTGTGGTAGGTACTCTTTCCCCTTGTGCCCGGGCCCGCCCGGGCAACTCGTGCGTGCGTTGGAGCCGGTGCCACCGGTGATCGCGCGGCGACACGACAAAGGCCCAAGACCCGGCGCGTGGTGAGCCGCGTGCCGGTGACAGAAAGCCGGTTACGCGCGCGAGCGACGACACCGGACCGTGATCCGGGCGACACGCCCGACCGCGGGTGCTGGGGCCGCCGTCAGGCGGACCCGGCTGGAATGTAGGAGAGCCGTCCATCCGGCCGGCTAAGAGCAGACGGCGCGGTCGCCTCGCGGCGGCCGAAGGGAGCGGAGAAACCCGGTGCCCACCATCCAGCAGCTGGTCCGAAAGGGCCGTCAGGCCAAGACGACCAAGACGAAGACCCCGGCGCTGAAGGGTTCCCCTCAGCGGCGCGGTGTGTGCACCCGCGTGTACACCACCACCCCCAAGAAGCCGAACTCGGCGCTCCGCAAGGTCGCGCGTGTCAAGCTCAGCAGCCAGATCGAGGTGACCGCCTACATCCCGGGCGTCGGCCACAACCTGCAGGAGCACTCGATCGTGCTCGTCCGCGGTGGTCGGGTGAAGGACCTCCCCGGCGTGCGGTACAAGATCGTGCGCGGCTCGCTGGACACCCAGGGTGTCCGCAACCGCAAGCAGGCTCGCAGCCGCTACGGCGCGAAGAAGGAGAAGAGCTGACATGCCGCGTAAGGGACCCGCTCCGCGGAAGCCGCTGGTCGCTGACCCGGTGTACAACTCGCCGCTGGTCACCCAGCTGGTGAACAAGATCCTGCTGCGCGGCAAGCGCCAGCTCGCCGAGCGCATCGTGTACGCCGCCCTGGAGGGCTGCCGCGAGAAGTCCGGCACCGACCCCGTCGTCACGCTCAAGCGCGCGATGGACAACGTCAAGCCGACCCTCGAGGTGCGCAGTCGCCGGGTAGGTGGCGCCACCTACCAGGTTCCGGTCGAGGTCCGGCCGTCCCGCGCGACCACCCTCGGTCTGCGCTGGCTGGTGACCTACTCCCGGGCCCGCCGCGAGAAGACCATGATCGAGCGGCTGATGAACGAGCTGCTGGACGCGAGCAACGGCCTCGGTGCCGCTGTCAAGCGGCGCGAGGACACGCACAAGATGGCGGAGTCCAACAAGGCCTTCGCGCACTACCGCTGGTAACACCTCAGGTTCCGGCGCCGGACCGGCGCCGGAACCGCCACCAGTTGTGTCGAGACGACGATAAGTAGGGATTGAAGTGGCCGCCGCAGACGCGCTCGCCAACGTACGCAACATCGGCATCATGGCGCACATCGATGCCGGTAAGACCACTACCACCGAGCGAATCCTGTTCTACACCGGCATCACGTACAAGATCGGTGAGGTCCACGAGGGCGCTGCCGTCATGGACTGGATGGAGCAGGAGCAGGAGCGCGGTATCACCATCACTTCCGCCGCCACGAAGTGCGAGTGGAAGGGCCACACGATCCAGATCATCGACACGCCCGGCCACGTCGACTTCACGGTCGAGGTGGAGCGGTCGCTGCGCGTGCTGGACGGTGCGGTCGCGGTCTACGACGGCGTGGCCGGCGTGGAGCCCCAGACGGAGAACGTCTGGCGCCAGGCGGACAAGTACAACGTCCCCCGGATGTGCTTCGTCAACAAGCTCGACCGGACCGGTGCCGACTTCTTCCGCTGCGTGCAGATGATGATCGACCGGCTCAACGCCACCCCGCTGGTTCTCCAGATCCCGATCGGCGCCGAGTCCGACTTCATCGGCGTGGTCGACCTGGTCGAGATGCGCGCCCTCACCTGGCGCGGGGATACCCAGAAGGGTGAGGACTACGCCGTCGAGGAGATCCCGGCCGACCTGGCCGACTCCGCCGCGGAGTGGCGCGAGAAGCTGGTGGAGACCCTCGCCGACGTCGACGACTCGGTGATGGAGAAGTACCTGGAGGGCGAGGAGATCTCCGCCGAGGAGATCAAGGCCGCCATCCGTCGGGCCACCATCGCCGGCAAGGCCAACCCGGTCCTCACCGGTACCGCCTTCAAGAACAAGGGCATCCAGCCGATGCTCGACGCGGTCGTCGCGTACCTGCCGTCGCCGCTGGACATTCCGGCGATCGAGGGTACGGCCACCGACGGCGAGACGCCGATGCAGCGGAAGCCGTCGGTCTCCGAGCCGTTCTCCGGCCTGGCCTTCAAGATCCAGACCGACAAGCACCTCGGCAAGCTCACCTACGTGCGGATCTACTCCGGCACGCTCGAGTCCGGTTCCCAGGTGGTCAACTCCACCAAGGACCGCAAGGAGCGGATCGGCAAGATCTACCAGATGCACGCCAACAAGCGGGAGGAGCGCAGCTCCGCCCACGCCGGCGACATCATCGCGGTGCAGGGTCTGAAGCAGACCACCACCGGTGACACCCTGTGCGACCCGGCGAACCCGGTCATCCTGGAGTCGATGACCTTCCCGGAGCCGGTGATCGAGGTCGCCATCGAGCCGAAGACCAAGGCCGACCAGGAGAAGCTCAGCACCGCCATCCAGCGGCTCGCCGAGGAGGACCCGACCTTCCGGGTCAAGCTGGACGACCAGACCGGTCAGACGGTCATCTCCGGCATGGGCGAGCTGCACCTGGACATCCTGGTCGACCGGATGCGCCGCGAGTTCAACGTCGAGGCGAACATCGGTAAGCCGCAGGTGGCGTACCGCGAGACCATCCGCCGCAAGGTGGAGAAGGTCGAGTACACCCACAAGAAGCAGACCGGTGGTTCCGGCCAGTACGCCCGGGTCATCATCAGCGTGGAGCCGCTGCCGCTGGGCAACGACGCGCCGACCTACGAGTTCGCGAACGCCGTCACCGGTGGCCGCATCCCCCGGGAGTTCATCCCGTCGGTGGACGCGGGCGCGCAGGACGCCATGCAGTACGGCATCCTCGCCGGCTTCCCCCTGGTGGGCGTCAAGCTCAGCCTGCTGGACGGCCAGTACCACGAGGTCGACTCGTCCGAGATGGCATTCAAGATCGCCGGCTCGATGGCGATGAAGGAGGCGGCCCGCAAGGCCGACCCCGCGCTGCTCGAGCCGATGATGGCCGTTGAGGTCACCACTCCTGAGGAGAACATGGGTGACGTCATCGGCGACCTCAACTCCCGTCGTGGCATCATCCAGGCGATGGAGGAGCGCAGCGGCGCTCGCGTCGTCCGGGCTCTGGTGCCGCTGTCGGAGATGTTCGGCTACGTCGGCGACCTGCGGTCGAAGACCCAGGGCCGGGCTAGCTACAGCATGCAGTTCGACTCCTACGCCGAGGTTCCGGCCTCGGTGGCCAAGGAGATCATCGCCAAGGCGACGGGTGAGTGAGGCTCGCCCGAGCTGACGCGTGAGCCGGGGCCGGTCGCGGGAGGGCTCTCCCGCCCGCGGCCACCTCGGTCGGATCGCATGAATCCGGGCCTGTAGGCTTCATCGCCGCAGAACCCACAAAGGCTTCCCGGCCGCCAGGCCGGAAAGGCTGTCGACAGAGTCCTAAGCGCCGACCCGGCGCACCGGGGCGAACGAACCAAGAAAGTCCACAGGAGGACACCAGTGGCGAAGGCGAAGTTCGAGCGGACTAAGCCGCACGTCAACATCGGCACCATTGGTCACATCGACCACGGTAAGACGACGCTGACGGCGGCCATCACCAAGGTCCTGCACGACCAGTACCCGGACCTCAACCCGTACACGCCGTTCGATCAGATCGACAAGGCGCCGGAGGAGAAGGCCCGCGGCATCACGATCTCGATCTCGCACGTCGAGTACCAGACCGAAGCGCGTCACTACGCGCACGTCGACTGCCCCGGTCACGCCGACTACATCAAGAACATGATCACCGGTGCCGCCCAGATGGACGGCGCGATCCTGGTGGTGGCGGCGACCGACGGCCCGATGCCGCAGACCCGCGAGCACGTGCTGCTGGCCCGTCAGGTCGGCGTGCCGTACATCGTCGTGGCGCTGAACAAGAGCGACATGGTCGACGACGAGGAGCTCCTGGAGCTCGTCGAGCTCGAGGTCCGCGAGCTGCTCTCCTCGCAGGAGTACCCGGGTGACGACCTGCCGGTCGTCCGGGTCTCGGCGCTCAAGGCCCTGGAGGGTGACCCGGAGTGGACCGGGCGCCTGATGGAGCTCATGAACGCCGTGGACACCGCGATCCCGCAGCCGGAGCGCGAGACCGAGAAGCCGTTCCTGATGCCGATCGAGGACGTCTTCACGATCACCGGTCGTGGCACCGTCGTCACCGGTCGCGCGGAGCGTGGCATCCTCAAGCCGAACGAGGAGGTGGAGATCGTCGGCATCCGCGAGAAGTCGATGAAGACCACCTGCACCGGCATCGAGATGTTCCGCAAGCTGCTGGACGAGGCGCGGGCCGGTGAGAACGTCGGTCTGCTCCTGCGCGGTATCAAGCGCGAGGACGTCGAGCGCGGCATGGTGGTCATCAAGCCGGGCACCACGACCCCGCACACGGAGTTCGAGGCGACGGTCTACATCCTCTCCAAGGAGGAGGGCGGCCGGCACACCCCGTTCTTCCAGAACTACCGTCCGCAGTTCTACTTCCGGACCACGGACGTCACCGGCGTCGTCACGCTGCCCGAGGGCACCGAGATGGTCATGCCGGGCGACAACACCACGATGTCCGTCAAGCTGATCCAGCCCATCGCGATGGAGGACAACCTCAAGTTCGCGATCCGGGAGGGTGGCCGGACGGTCGGCGCGGGTCGCGTCACCAAGATCATCAAGTGAGCTAGGTAACCCCGATTGGCGTTGCCGTGCGGTAGTACGGCATACTAGTCAGGTTGCGTAACGACGGTTGGTCGACCGTGTCCGGCGAGAGCTGGACCTCCGGCATGACCAACAGTCGGGCGTTGGGTGGTTGATCGCCCCCGTGGCGGTCAACCACCCCCGCACGGCGTCCAGATCGCTGTGATGCGATCGGCGTCTTGACCTACCGCGAGGTCGGCAGTCGCTCCGGAGTCCCGGGGCGGAGCCTGGCCCGAGGGCGCGACACGCCCGACCGCGGGGGTCGGCGAAGTGGGCCTGTGCCAGCCGGTACAGGTGCCCGCAACACAGCGGCATCGAGAGAAGGAACAGAAGCCACCATGGCGGGACAGAAGATCCGCATCCGGCTCAAGGCCTATGACCACGAGGTCGTCGACTCCTCGGCGCGAAAGATCGTCGAGACGGTGACGCGTACCGGGGCGCAGGTCGCGGGCCCGGTGCCGCTGCCCACGGAGATCAACCGTTTCTGCGTTATCCGCTCGCCGCACAAGTACAAGGACTCGCGCGAGCACTTCGAGATGCGCACGCACAAGCGGCTGATCGACATCATCGACCCGACCCCGAAGACGGTCGACTCGCTCATGCGCCTCGACCTGCCGGCTGGCGTCGACATCGAGATCAAGCTGTAGGGATCGGACAAATGGACAGGCAAGTCAAGGGGATCCTGGGCGCAAAGCTCGGCATGACCCAGGTCTGGGACAACAACCGTGTTGTCCCGGTGACCGTGGTTCAGGCCGGCCCGTGCGTCGTCAGCCAGGTTCGTAGCGCCGAGAAGGACGGTTACTCCGCGGTCCAGCTGGCGTACGGCACGATCGACCCGCGCAAGGTCAAGAAGCCGATCAGCGGGCACTACGCGAAGGCGGACGTGGCGCCGCGCCGGCACATCGTCGAGCTGCGCACCGCCGACGCCGCGGACTACTCGCTGGGCCAGGAGGTCACGGTCGAGGAGTTCCCGGCCGGCGTCGTCATCGACGTCACCGGCAAGACCAAGGGCAAGGGCTACGCCGGCCCGATGAAGCGGCACGGCTTCCACGGTCTGCGCGCGAGCCACGGTGTCGAGCGCAAGCACCGCTCGCCCGGCTCCATCGGCGCCTGCGCCACCCCGGGTCGCGTCTTCAAGGGCACCCGGATGGCGGGCCGGATGGGTGGCGTGCGCTACACCGTCCAGAACCTGACCGTCCAGGCGGTCGACACCGAGAACAACCTCCTGCTCGTCCGTGGCGCCATCCCCGGCCCCAAGGGCGCGCTGGTCCTGGTCCGTACCGCGGCCAAGACCAAGGCGAAGAAGGGCGGTGCGGCCAAGTGACCACCGTTGACGTCCTCAACGTCGAAGGCGCCAAGAGCGGCTCCGTCGAGCTGCCGGCCGACATCTTCGACGTCCAGGCGAACGTCGCCCTCATGCACCAGGTCGTGGTGGCCCAGCTCGCGGCGGCCCGGCAGGGCACGCACAAGGCCAAGACCCGGGGCGAGGTCCGCGGCGGCGGCAAGAAGCCGTACAAGCAGAAGGGCACCGGTCGGGCCCGCCAGGGTTCGACCCGCGCGCCGCAGTTCGCCGGCGGTGGCGTGGTCCACGGCCCGGTGCCGCGCGACTACAGCCAGCGCACCCCGAAGAAGATGAAGGCCGCCGCCCTGCGTGGCGCCCTCTCCGACCGGGCGCGCGCCGGCCAGGTGCACGTCGTCGAGGCGTTCGTCTCGGGCGAGCAGCCGTCGACCAAGGCCGCCCTGGCCACGCTGGCCAAGCTGACCGAGGCCCGTCGGGTCCTGGTCGTGCTGAGCGGCACCGACGAGCTGAACTGGGTGTCGCTGCGCAACGAGCCGCGGGTGCACCTGATCGAGGCCGGCCAGCTCAACACGTACGACGTGCTGGTGGCCGACGACGTGGTCTTCACCAAGGAGGCCCTGGACGAGTTCCTGGGCGTTCCCGCCGAGACCACCGAGGAGGGTGGCAAGTGAGCACGATCGCCGATCCGCGTGACGTCATCGTCGCGCCGGTCGTCTCGGAGAAGAGCTACAGCGAGCTGAACCGGAACTGGTACACCTTCCTGGTGCACCCGGACGCGAACAAGACCGAGATCAAGATCGCTATCCAGCAGATCTTCAACGTCCGCGTCCTGACGGTCAACACGCTCAACCGCGAGGGCAAGCGCAAGCGGACCCGTACCGGGTTCGGCCAGCGCAAGGCCACCAAGCGGGCGATGGTGAAGCTGGCTGACGGTGACCGTATCGAGGCCTTCGGCGGCCCGGTCAGCTGAGGGGTGTAGACAATGGCTATCCGTAAGTACAAGCCGACGACGCCGGGCCGGCGTGGCTCGAGCGTCGCCGACTTCGCCGAGATCACCCGGTCGACGCCCGAGAAGTCGCTGCTGGCGCCGCTGCCGAAGAAGGGCGGACGCAACGCCCACGGCCGGATCACCACGCGGCACCACGGTGGCGGCCACAAGCGCCAGTACCGTCTGATCGACTTCAAGCGGGTCGACAAGGACGGCGTGCCGGCGAAGGTCGCCCACATCGAGTACGACCCGAACCGCACCGCGCGTATCGCGCTGCTGCACTATGCCGACGGCGAGAAGCGCTACATCATCGCGCCGAAGGACCTGAAGCAGGGCGACCGGGTCGAGTCGGGCCCGAGCGCCGACATCAAGCCGGGCAACAACCTGCCGCTGCGCAACATCCCGGTCGGTACCACGATCCACAACGTGGAGCTGCGTCCGGGCGGCGGCGCCAAGCTGGCCCGCTCGGCCGGCGTCGGCATCCAGCTGCTCGGCCGCGAGGGCGCGTACGCGACCCTGCGCATGCCGTCCGGCGAGATCCGGCGGGTCGACGTGCGCTGCCGCGCCAGCATCGGCGAGATCGGCAACGCCGACCAGTCGAACATCAACTGGGGTAAGGCCGGCCGCATGCGGTGGAAGGGCAAGCGCCCGACCGTCCGTGGTGTGGCGATGAACCCGGTCGACCACCCGCACGGTGGTGGTGAGGGTAAGACCTCCGGTGGTCGTCACCCGGTGAACCCGCAGGGTAAGCCCGAGGGCCGCACCCGTCGTAAGGGCCAGCCGAGCGACCGGCTGATCGTCCGCCGCCGCTACGCCACGCGTAAGCGCGGCTGAGGGAGATAAGACATGCCTCGCAGCCTTAAGAAGGGCCCGTTCGTCGACGACCACCTGCTCAAGAAGGTGGAGACGCAGAACGACAAGGGTTCCAAGAACGTCATCAAGACCTGGTCGCGGCGCTCGACGATCATTCCCGAGATGCTCGGGCACACGATCGCCGTGCACGACGGGCGCAAGCACGTGCCGGTCTTCGTGACCGAGGCCATGGTCGGGCACAAGCTCGGCGAGTTCGCGCTGACCCGCACGTTCAAGGGTCACGAGAAGGACGACCGGAAGAGCCGCCGGCGCTGACGCCGCGGGCATACGGATAGAGGAACAAGGGGTTACAGCGATGCCAGGAAAGGGCGACGCTCCGGTGCTTCCGGGCGCGCGGGCGGTTGCGCGGCATGTGCGCATCTCGCCGATGAAGGCGCGCCGGGTGGTCAACCTCGTCCGCGGCCTGCCCGCGAAGGAGGCGCTCACGGTGCTGCAGTTCGCGCCGCAGGCTGCGAGCGAGCAGGTGTACAAGGTGCTCGCGAGCGCGATCGCCAACGCGGAGAACAACGAGCGGCTGGACCCCGACGCGCTGCTCGTCAGCGAGGCGTTCGTCGACGAGGGCCCGACCATGAAGCGGTTCCGGCCGCGGGCCCAGGGCCGGGCGTACCGGATCCGCAAGCGCACCTGCCACATCACCGTGGCGGTCGAGGCGGTTGCGCCGGCGGCGCCGAAGAAGGCCTCGGCCAAGAAGACGGCCCCGGCCAAGCAGGACCAGGCCGCCGAGGGGCAGAGCACGACGGAGGGTGCCGAGTAATGGGTCAGAAGGTTCACCCCACTGGATTCCGGCTCGGCATCTCGACCGACTGGAAGTCCCGCTGGTTCGCGGACAAGCTCTACAAGGACTACATCGGCGAGGACGTCAAGATTCGCCGGATGATGTCCAAGGGCCTGGAGCGCGCGGGTATCTCCAAGGTCGACATCGAGCGCACCCGGGACCGGGTCCGGGTTGACATCCACACCGCCCGGCCGGGCATCGTGATCGGCCGTAAGGGTGCGGAGGCCGACCGGATCCGCGGCGAGCTGGAGAAGCTCACCGGCAAGCAGGTGCAGCTCAACATCATCGAGGTGAAGAACCCCGAGTCGGACGCGCAGCTGGTCGCCCAGGGCGTGGCCGAGCAGCTGTCCAGCCGGGTCAGCTTCCGCCGGGCCATGCGCAAGGCGATGCAGTCCGCGATGAAGAACCCGGTCTGCAAGGGCATCCGGGTGCAGGTCTCGGGCCGTCTGGGCGGCGCCGAGATGAGCCGGACCGAGTTCTACCGTGAGGGCCGGGTCCCGCTGCACACGCTGCGGGCCAACATCGAGTACGGCTTCTTCGAGGCCCGTACCACGTTCGGCCGGATCGGTGTGAAGGTCTGGATCTACAAGGGCGACGCCGTCCCGGGCCGCGAGGCCCCGGCCGAGGCCGCCCCGTCGCGCGGCCCGCGCCGTGACCGTGGCGACCGCCCCGAGCGGCCGCGCCGTGGCCGGTCGGGTTCGTCGGGTACGACCGCCGGTGGCACCGAGGCCGGCCGGGCTGCCGCGACCACCATCGCGCAGCAGGCCGAGACGCCGGCCGGCGAGCCGGTCGACGCCGGGGCCGTGGCCGCGGCCGCGACCCAGCCGGCAGAAACGCAGCAGGAGGGCTGACAGATGCTGATGCCGCGCAAGCCCCCGAAGGGCTTCCGCAAGCCGCACCACCCGGACCGCAGCGGCGCGTCCAAGGGTGGTAACCGGGTGGTGTTCGGCGAGTTCGGGATCCAGGCTCTCGAGCCGGCGTACGTGACGAACCGGCAGATCGAGTCGGCGCGTATCGCGATGACCCGTCACATCAAGCGTGGCGGCAAGGTCTGGATCACCATCTTCCCGGACCAGGCCCTCACCAAGAAGCCGGCCGAAACCCGGATGGGTTCCGGTAAGGGTTCGCCGGAGTGGTGGGTCGCCAACGTCAAGCCCGGGCGGGTCCTCTTCGAGATGTCCTTCCCCAACGAGCAGATCGCGCGCGAGGCCATGCGCCGCGCGATCCACAAGCTCCCGATGAAGTGCCGGATTGTTACGCGCGAAGTGGGTGAATCCTGATGGCAGCGGGCGTCAAGCCTTCCGAGCTGCGTGAGCTCTCCGAGGAGGAGCTGGTCACGAAGCTGCGCGAGGCCAAGGCGGAGCTGTTCAACCTCCGCGTGCAGGCCGCAACCGGGCAGCTGGACAACAACCGGCGGCTGCAGGTCATCCGTCGGGAGATCGCCCGGATCTACACGATCATGCGTGAGCGCGAGCTGGGTCTCTCGGCCGCGCCGACTGAGGTGACTGCATCATGAGCGAGAACACGACCGCCACCGCGCGGGCCCGCCGCAAGGTGCGTGAGGGCCTCGTGGTCAGCGACAAGATGGAAAAGACCGTCGTGGTCGAGGTCGAGGACCGGGTCAAGCACGCGCTGTACGGCAAGATCATGCGCCGTACCAGCAAGCTGAAGGTCCACGACGAGCAGAACGCCGCCGGCATCGGCGACCGGGTCCTGATCATGGAGACCCGGCCGCTGTCCGCCACGAAGCGGTGGCGGCTCGTGGAGATCCTCGAAAAGGCCAAGTAGCGAAGGCTCGAGCTCGGCCGGTGAACCGGTCGGGCGAGGTTCCGCCAGGCTCCGGCCGTCCCGCGGGACGGCCGGAGAACCGGCAGACATAGGAGATAGACGTGATTCAGCAGGAGTCGCGACTGCGCGTCGCCGACAACACGGGTGCCCGGGAGATCCTGTGCATCCGCGTTCTCGGTGGCTCCGGTCGGCGCTACGCGAGCATCGGCGACGTCATCGTGGCCACGGTGAAGGACGCGATCCCGGGTGCCGGTGTCAAGAAGGGCGACGTGGTCAAGGCCGTCATCGTCCGCACCGCCAAGGAGAGGCGGCGGCCGGACGGCTCGTACATCCGCTTCGACGAGAACGCCGCCGTCATCATCAAGGACGGCGGGGACCCGCGCGGTACCCGCATCTTCGGCCCGGTGGGCCGGGAGCTGCGGGACAAGCGGTTCATGAAGATCATCTCTCTCGCGCCGGAGGTGTTGTGACCGTGAAGGTCAAGAAGGGCGACACGGTCGTCGTCATCGCCGGCAAGGACAAGGGTGCCAAGGGTAAGGTCATCGCGGCCTACCCGCGGCAGGACAAGGTCCTGGTCGAGGGCGTGAACCGGGTCAAGAAGCACACTCGCATCAGCACCACTCAGCGTGGCGCCAAGACCGGCGGCATCGTCACCCAGGAGGCCCCGATCCACGTCTCGAACGTGATGGTCGTGGACTCCGACGGCAAGCCGACCCGCGTCGGCTACCGGATCGACGACAACGGCCAGAAGGTCCGCATCGCGCGTAGCACCGGTAAGGACCTGTGATGACCACGGCTACCGAAACCAAGACTCTGCCGCGCCTCAAGCAGCGGTACCGCGACGAGGTCGTGGCGAAGCTGCAGGAGCAGTACGCCTACGGCAACCCCATGCAGGTGCCCGGGCTGGTCAAGATCGTCGTCAACATGGGTGTCGGCGAGGCCGCTCGCGACGCCAAGCTGATCGACGGCGCGGTTCGCGACCTGGCCACCATCACCGGCCAGAAGCCGCTGGTGCGGCGGGCGACCAAGTCCATCGCGCAGTTCAAGCTCCGTGAGGGCATGCCGATCGGCGCCAAGGTGACCCTGCGCGGCGACCGGATGTGGGAGTTCCTGGACCGGCTGCTGTCGATCGCGCTGCCGCGTATCCGGGACTTCCGTGGCCTGGACGGGCGCAAGCTCGACGGGCACGGCAACTACACGTTCGGCCTGACCGAGCAGTCGGTGTTCCACGAGATCGACCAGGACAAGATCGATCGCCAGCGGGGCATGGACATCACGGTGGTCACCACCGCCACGACCGACGACGAGGGCCGGGCGCTGCTCAAGCTCCTGGGCTTCCCGTTCAAGGAGAACTGAGATGGCCAAGAAGGCGCTGATCCTCAAGGCGGCCGCGAAGCCGAAGTTCTCGGTTCGCGCGTACACCCGCTGCCAGCGGTGCGGGCGTCCGAAGGCGGTCTACCGCAAGTTCGGTCTCTGCCGGGTGTGCATCCGGGAGATGGCCCACCGCGGTGAGCTGCCCGGCGTGTCCAAGGCTTCCTGGTAATAGCCCGGCGCGCTTCGCGCGTCAGCTGAACTGTCTCTTCGCCGTAGGCCCCGGGCCTGGCCCGGGGAACCGCGGCGAGAAAGGTTGACGAGTTTCATGACGATGACCGACCCGATCGCAGACATGCTCACGCGTCTGCGTAACGCCAACCAGGCGTACCACGACCGGGTGACGATGCCCTACTCGAAGATCAAGGCGAACATCGCCGAGGTCCTCAAGGCCGAGGGTTACATCGCCACCTGGTTGGTCGAGGAGCCCGAGGAGGGCGCCGTCGGCAAGCGACTGGTCGTCGAGCTGAAGTACGGCCAGAACCGGGAGCGGAGCCTGGCCGGCATCAAGCGTGTGTCCAAGCCCGGTCTCCGGGTGTACGCCAAGTCGGACGGGCTCCCCCGGGTGCTCGGTGGGCTGGGCGTGGCGATCATTTCGACGTCCCAGGGACTGCTGACCGACCGGCAGGCCCGCAAGCGGAGCGTTGGCGGGGAAGTCCTCGCCTTCGTCTGGTAACGGGAGACAGATAGAAATGTCGCGTATTGGACGTAAGTCGATCCCGGTGCCTGCCGGCGTCGACATCACGATCGAGGGGCAGACCGTCAAGGTCAAGGGCCCCAAGGGCGAGCTGAGCCACGTGCTGGCCGAGCCGATCACCGCCGAGCAGGGCGGGGACGGTGCGCTGCACGTCAACCGGCCGAACGACGAGCGCAAGGCCAAGGAGCTGCACGGCCTGAGCCGTACGCTGGTGGCCAACATGATCGTCGGGGTGACCGAGGGCTACCGCAAGAGCCTGGAGATCGCTGGCACCGGTTACCGCGTCACCGCCAAGGGCAAGGACCTGGAGTTCGCGCTCGGGTTCTCGCACCCGGTGCTGGTGCAGGCGCCGGACGGCATCACCTTCACCGTCGAGCGGCCGACGCTGTTCCACATCGCCGGCATCGACAAGCAGCAGGTCGGTGAGATCGCCGCCAACATCCGGAAGATCCGCCCGCCGGAGCCGTACAAGGGCAAGGGCATCAAGTACCAGGGCGAGGTCATCCGCCGCAAGGCTGGAAAGGCAGGTAAGAAGTGAGCGCCACGCTGCTCAAGCGCCGCCGCGGCGTCGCCGCCAAGCGTGCCGTCGGGCGTGCGCGCCGGCACTTCCGGGTCCGCAAGAACATCAGCGGCACCGCTGCGCGTCCCCGCCTGGTGGTCACCCGCTCGCTGCGGCACATCGTCGCCCAGATCGTGGACGACACCAAGGGTCACACCCTGGCGTCGGCCTCGACCATGGACGCCTCGCTGCGCGGTGCCGAGGGCGACAAGAGCGCCCTGGCCGGCCAGGTCGGCGCCCTGCTCGCCGAGCGTGCCAAGGCCGCCGGCGTCTCGAAGGTCGTCTTCGACCGCGGTGGCAACCGGTACGCGGGGCGGGTCGCCGCGCTTGCCGACGGCGCCCGCGAAGCCGGGCTCGAGTTCTAGAAACCCCGTCACGAGAGAGAAGGAAGGCTGCTGATGCCAGGTCAACAGCGCCGTGGCGGCGGGTCCGGTGGCAACGAGGGTGGTCGCCGCGACAACCGCCGTGAGGGCGGCCGCGGAAACGCGCCCGTCGAGAAGACCCCGCACCTCGAGCGGGTCGTCGCGATCAACCGCGTCGCCAAGGTCGTGAAGGGTGGTCGTCGCTTCAGCTTCACCGCCCTGGTGATCGTGGGCGACGGCGACGGCACCGTCGGCGTGGGCTACGGAAAGGCCAAGGAGGTGCCCGCGGCGATCGCCAAGGGTGTCGAGGAGGCCAAGAAGCACTTCTTCAAGGTGCCGCGGATCGGTCAGTCGATCCCGCACCCGGTCACGGGCGAGGACGCCGCCGGTGTGGTGCTGCTCAAGCCGGCCTCCGCCGGTACGGGCGTCATCGCCGGTGGTCCGGTGCGCGCGGTGCTGGAGTGCGCGGGCATCCACGACGTGCTCTCCAAGAGCCTCGGCTCGTCGAACCCGATCAACATCGTGCACGCCACGGTCGCGGCGCTGAAGGGGCTCGAGTCCCCGGAGGCCGTCGCCGCCCGCCGTGGCCTGCCGGTCGAGGACGTCGCGCCGGCCGCCATGCTCGCCTCGCGGGCGGGGGTGGCGTCCTGATGGCTCGCCTGAAGGTCACCCAGGTCCGGTCCGAGATCGGGACCAAGAGGAACCAGCGTGACTCGCTGCGTTCGCTCGGTCTCAAGCGGATCAACGACGTGGTGGTCAAGGAGGATCGTCCGGAGATCCGCGGCATGATCTTCACGGTCAACCACCTCGTGAAGGTCGAGGAGGTCGAGTAATGACGATCAAGGTTCACCACCTGCGCCCGGCGCCCGGTGCCAAGACCGAGAAGACCCGCGTGGGTCGCGGTGAGGGCTCCAAGGGCAAGACCGCCGGTCGCGGTACCAAGGGTTCGAAGGCCCGGAAGAACATCTCGGCGGCGTTCGAGGGTGGTCAGATGCCCATCCACATGCGCCTGCCGAAGATGAAGGGCTTCAAGAACAAGTTCAAGGTCGTCTTCCAGGTGGTCAACCTGGACCGGCTGGCCGAGCTGTTCCCGAACGGCGGCCAGATCGGCCCACAGGAGCTGGTCGACGCCGGCGCGGTCCGCAAGGGCCACCCGGTGAAGGTGCTCGGCACCGGCGACCTCGGCGGCGTGTCCCTCCAGGTGTCGGCGCACGCGTTCAGCGCGTCGGCCAAGGAGAAGATCACCGCCGCCGGCGGCTCGGCCACCGAGCTGTAAGGCCGATCCGGGCGCCCGCTCAGTTGTCCCCAACTGGGCGGGCGCCCTGGTCTACCAGGCATGTGTGCGCCAAGTAACATCGGATTCGTTTTATGTAGCCGGGCACATCTGCCCGGACCGGGATCGGGCTGTTAGAGTCCCTTCCCAGCTATGGATATCGGGCAGTCCGCCCGGCACCCACCCCGCCCCGCCAGGGAACACCGGCGGCCCGCGTCGCGCAGGAGGAAGAAGTTGCTGTCCGCCTTTCTCAGTGCGTTCCGTACGCCTGACCTGCGCAAGAAGCTGCTGTTCACAGTCGGCATCATCGCGGTCTACCGGCTGGGGGCAACGCTGCCCAGCCCGGGCGTCTCGTACGGCAACGTGCAGAAGTGCCTTGACTCCCTCCAGGGCGACACCACCGGGGTGCTGAGCCTGCTGGACCTGTTCTCCGGTGGGGCGTTGCTCCAGCTGTCGGTCTTCGCGCTGGGCATCATGCCCTACATCACCGCGTCGATCATCCTGCAGCTGCTCACCGTGGTCATCCCGCGGCTGGAGCAGCTCCGCAAGGAGGGTCAGGCCGGCCAGGCGAAGATCACCCAGTACACCCGGTACCTGACCCTGGGCCTGGGTGTCCTGCAGTCCTCGGCGTTCGTCGCGCTGGCCCGTTCCGGCCAGCTCTTCCAGAACCGCTGCGACCAGTGGCCGATCGTCCCCCAGGGCACCGGCATCCCGGACTGGCTGACGCTGGGCATCCTGGTCATGACCATGACCGCCGGCACCGGCATGGTGATGTGGCTCGGCGAGCTGATCACCGACCGCGGGGTCGGCAACGGCATGTCCGTGCTGATCTTCACCTCGATCGCGGCCCGCCTCCCCAGCGAGGGCTGGAAGATCAAGACCCAGCAGGGTTGGGGCAAGTTCGTCCTGGTGCTCGCGCTGGTCCTGGTGGTCATCACCGCGGTCACCTTCATCGAGCAGGCGCAGCGCCGGATCCCGGTGCAGTACGCGAAGCGCATGATCGGCCGGCGGATGTACGGCGGCACCTCGACCTACATCCCGCTCAAGGTCAACCAGGCGGGTGTCATCCCGGTCATCTTCGCCTCGTCGCTGCTCTACCTGCCGCAGTTGGCCCTGCAGTTCTTCGACCAGAACAACCCGGGCAAGACCCAGGCCTGGATTCAGAACAACGTCGTCGCCCCGGCCAGCCCGCTGCACATCGCGATCTACTTCCTGCTGATCATCTTCTTCACGTACTTCTACGTGTCGATCACGTTCAACCCGACCGAGGTCGCGGACAACATGAAGAAGTACGGCGGTTTCGTGCCGGGCATCCGCCCGGGCCGGCCGACCGCCGAGTACCTCGACTTCATCCTCAGCCGGATCACCCTGCCGGGTGCGCTCTACCTGGGCATCGTCGCGGTCCTGCCGAACTTCTTCTTCATCTGGCTGAACAGCCAGCAGTTCCAGAACTTCCCGTTCGGCGGCACCGCTGTGCTCATCATGGTCGGCGTCGGTCTGGAGACCGTGAAGCAGATCGAGAGCCAACTCATGCAGCGGAACTACGAAGGGTTCCTGCGGTAGATGCGACTCGTTCTGGTTGGCCCGCCGGGCGCGGGCAAAGGCACCCAAGCGGAGTTCGTCGCCGCCCACCTGTCGGTGCCGAAGATCTCGACCGGTGACATCTTCCGGGCCAACGTCTCGCAGGGCACGCCGCTGGGTGTGGAGGCCAAGCGGTACATGGACGCCGGCAAGCTGGTGCCGGACGAGGTGACCATCAACATGGTCCGCGACCGGCTGGCCGAGCCGGACGCCGCGGAGGGCTTCCTGCTCGACGGCTTCCCGCGTACCACGCCGCAGGCCGCCGCGCTGGACAAGCTCCTCGCGGACCTCGGCACCGCGCTGGACCTGGTGCTGGAGCTGGTCGTCGACGACGACGAGGTGATCCGGAGGCTCTCCGGCCGGCGTACCTGCCGGGGCTGCGGCAAGATCTGGCACGTCGAGTTCGACGCCACCACCCGGGACGACATCTGCGACCGCTGCGGCGCCGAGCTGTTCCAGCGCGACGACGACAAGCCGGAGACCATCGCCGCCCGGCTGCGGGAGTACGCCGAGAAGACCGCGCCGCTGGTCGACTACTACGGCGCCCAGGGCAAGCTGGTGGGGATCGACGCCACCGGCCCGGTGGAGGACGTGACCGTCCGCGCCATAGACGCCCTTCGCTCGTACGGCGGATGAGGTCCCGCCGGCCCTCCGGCAGATAGAGTGCGAACAGCGGGGTACGCGAGACGTGCCTCGCTGTTCCGCGTAGAACGAAAGGTAACGCCTCCATGCGCCGTCCCCAGCTGGACATCCAGCTGAAGACCCCGGCCCAGATCGAGAAGATGCGCGCCGCCGGCCTGGTGGTCGCCGAGGCGCTGCGCCGGATGCGGGAGGCGGTCGCCCCCGGGGTCAGTACCGCCGACCTGGACGCGATCGCCGAGTCGACCATCCGTGAGGCGGGGGCGGTCCCCTCGTTCAAGGGCTACCACGGCTTCCCCGCGTCGATCTGCTCCTCGGTCAACGAGCAGGTGGTGCACGCCATCCCGGCCGCCGGGCAGGTGCTGCGGGACGGCGATCTGATCTCGATCGACTGCGGCGCGGTGCTCGACGGCTGGCACGGCGACGCGGCGATCACGGTGGGCGTGGGCGAGGTCGACCCGGCGCTGCTGAAGATGGCGGCGGTGGCCGAGGACGCCATGTGGGCCGGCATCGCCGCCGCGGCGCGGGGGGCGGCCGGCGGCAAGGGCCGGCTCACCGACATCTCGCACGCGGTGGAGAACGCGGTCCGCCGCGGCGGCCGGTACGGCATCGTCGACGGTTACGGCGGGCACGGCATCGGCACCGAGATGCACCAGGACCCGCACGTGCTGAACCACGGCCGCCCGGGACGCGGGCCGAAGCTGGTCCCCGGGATGGCGCTGGCCATCGAGCCGATGATCACCATGGGCTCGCCTCGTACCGTCGAGCTCGCGGACGGCTGGACGGTCGTCACCCGGGACGGCTCGATGGCCGTGCACGTGGAGCACTCGATGGCGCTGCTGGACGACGGGGTCTGGGTGCTGACCGCGTTCGACGGCGGCCGGGGCCGGCTGGGCGACCTGGTCACCGCCCGGCAGCCGGCCGGCTCGCCGGCGGCCTGACCGGCGGCCGGGTCGCCCCGGGGGCTCGGGTGCCACGGACGGCCTCCGGTGGCCGGCTCGGGGGCGCTGGTGACGGCTGGCGGGCGAGTGCCATGCTTGCCCCCATGGAGGGGCGCAGCGGGATGCGGGCGGCCGACGCCGACCGCGAGGTCACGGCGGAGCGGCTCCGGGTGGCCTTGAACGAGGGCCGGCTGGACCTGCACGAGTACGACGAGCGCCTGCAGCGGGCGTACGGTGCGAAGACCTACGGCGAGCTGGACGGGCTCCTGGCCGACCTGCCCGGCGCGATCCCGGCGGGCCCCCCGGTGCCGGCTGCCCGCCCGGCCGACGCGTCGGTGCCCGCCCCGCGCCCGCCGGGGACGAGCGACGGACCCGTGGCGCCGGTGGGGGAGCGGCCGGTGCCGGTGGCGCCGGGCCGGGCCCGCCGGGAGTGGCTGGCCGAGGTGTGGCTGCCCTGGATCCGGGTGGCCGGGATCCTGACCGCGATTTGGCTGGTCAGCGGGCTCGGCGGCGGCTTCGGCTACTACTGGCCGCTCTGGGTGCTCGGGCCGTGGGGCGCGGTGGTGCTGATGCAGACCGTTGGCGGCCTGGCCACCGGGGAGCCGCAGCGGGCGGTGGAGCGGAAGCGCCGGCGGAAGGCCGAGCGACGCGAGCGCCGGCAGGTGAAGCGAGTGGTGCGCCGGGAGGCCGCCGCGATCGAGGACGGCGGCCGGCGCGAGCCGTCGGACCCGGCGGAGGCGTGACGAGCGCCACAGCGGCCGGGTCCGTTCGTCCGGCCGGGTGACCACCGGGGTGGCCGGTTTGGCGACCGCGCGTTGGCGGGCGTACACTTTCTGATCGGCGCACAGCGTCCACTCCGGCATGCCCACCCGCGCTTCTGTGGGAGCCGGAGCCGCGGCTGGCTCGGACCCCCCATCGGGCGGTCCGGGTAAGACGTTGTGGGCCGTCCGGAGTAACCGACGTCAGGACAGCGGAGGACATGCCGAAAAAAGACGGAGCCATCGAGATCGAGGGTCGGGTCATCGAGCCCCTGCCGAACGCCATGTTCCGGGTGGAGCTCGCGAACGGCCACAAGGTGCTGGCTCACATCAGCGGCAAGATGCGGCAGCACTACATCCGTATCCTGCCGGAGGACCGGGTCGTCGTGGAACTCTCGCCGTACGACCTGACCCGCGGGCGCATCGTCTACCGCTACAAGTAAGCCTGACGGCGGCCGGGACGTCCCCGTGTCCGTCTTCGACGTCCGGTGTCGCGCCTCGTCGCGACTCGGGCCAGATGGGAAGTAAGGCAACCGTGAAGGTCAAGCCGAGCGTCAAGAGGATCTGCAACAAGTGCCGGGTGATCCGCCGGCACGGCCGGGTCATGGTCATCTGCACCGACCCGCGCCACAAGCAGCGCCAGGGCTGACGCCCCACACATCACCAAGCTCGTCCCAGCCGCGAGCGGTACGCAGCGCGTACTCCCTCGTGGTTGACCCCCGGTCGGAGGCCGGGGCCCGCTCGGGCAGCGACCGATCCCGGTCGCCGGCGCGTGACGCCGGAAGGACAGGGACGGTCGGTCAGCGGGGTGGGACGGGTCCACACCTCCGCACAACATCACGAGGAGTACGCCCGCACATGGCACGTCTAGTCGGCGTGGATCTCCCCCGCGAGAAGCGGATGGAGATCGCGCTCACCTACATCTTCGGGGTCGGTCGTACCCGTTCCCTGGAGACGCTCGCCGCGACCGGCATCTCGCCGGACAAGCGCGTTCGGGACCTCACGGACGAGGAGCTGGTCGAGCTCCGGAACCACATCGAGGCCAACTACAAGGTCGAGGGCGACCTGCGCCGCGAGGTCGCCGCCGACATCCGCCGCAAGGTCGAGATCGGCTGCTACGCCGGTATCCGGCACCGCCGTGGTCTGCCCGTGCGTGGTCAGCGCACCAAGACCAACGCGCGGACCCGGAAGGGCCCGAAGCGGACCGTCGCCGGCAAGAAGAAGCCCGGCAAGAAGTAACTAGGAGCGCACAGACTTATGCCACCGAAGGCTCGTGCCGG
The DNA here is from genome assembly GCF_040654475.1 of Micromonospora sp. NPDC050686. Classification (NCBI taxonomy): domain Bacteria; kingdom Bacillati; phylum Actinomycetota; class Actinomycetes; order Micromonosporales; family Micromonosporaceae; genus Micromonospora; species Micromonospora sp. NPDC050686. Next base: position 129,775 of record NZ_JBFAID010000006.1, on the reverse strand, counting down.
AGCCGCCGTCAAGAAGGTCCGGCGCAAGGAACGCAAGAACGTCGCCCACGGGCAGGCGCACATCAAGAGCACCTTCAACAACACCATCGTGTCCATCACGGACCCGACCGGTGCGGTCATCTCCTGGGCCTCGTCCGGCCAGGTGGGCTTCAAGGGCTCCCGCAAGTCGACCCCGTTCGCCGCGCAGCTGGCCGCCGAGGCCGCCGCGCGTCGGGCCATGGAGCACGGCATGCGCAAGGTCGACGTGTTCGTCAAGGGTCCCGGCTCCGGCCGGGAAACCGCCATCCGTTCGCTGCAGGCCGCCGGGCTCGAGGTCGGGCAGATCTCCGACGTCACCCCGCAGCCGCACAACGGGTGCCGTCCGCCGAAGCGTCGCCGGGTCTGAGAGGTTAGAGAGAGATGGCTCGTTACACCGGTGCTGACTGCCGCCGTTGCCGGCGGGAGAAGATGAAGCTGTTCCTCAAGGGCAGCAAGTGCGATGGCCCGAAGTGCCCGTTCGAGTCCCGGCCGTTCCCGCCCGGGCAGCACGGCCGCGGCCGCACCAAGGAGACGGAGTACCTGCTCCAGCTCCGTGAGAAGCAGAAGGCCCGCCGTGTCTACGGCGTGCTGGAGAAGCAGTTCCGCGGCTACTACGAGGAGGCCGTGGGCAAGAAGGCCAAGACCGGCGAGGTCCTCCTCCAGATCCTGGAGTCGCGGCTGGACAACGTGGTCTACCGGGCCGGCTACGCCAAGTCCCGGGACATGGCCCGCCAGCTGGTCAAGCACGGCCACTTCACGGTGAACGGCAAGAAGGTCGACATCCCGTCGTACCGCATCAAGGAGCACGACATCATCGAGGTCCGGGGCAAGAGCAAGGAGCTCACCCCGTTCATCGTCGCGCAGGCCGAGGCCGGCTCCAGGACCGTTCCGGCGTGGCTCGAGGCCATTCCCAGCCAGATGAAGATTCTCGTGCACTCGCTCCCGGCCCGCCAGGTGATCGACACCCAGGTCCAGGAGCAGCTGATCGTCGAGCTCTACTCCAAGTAAGGGCTCGTTGCGGTGGCCCGTCCTCCGGGGCGGGCCACCGGAACAGTTTGTGTCGTGGGCGTCATATAGCGGGCGTCCCGGAAGAGAAGAGAAGAAATGCTCATCAGCCAGCGACCGACCCTCTCCGAGGAGTCGATCAACGAGACCCGGTCCCGGTTCACCATCGAGCCGCTGGAGCCCGGCTTCGGCTACACCCTGGGCAACTCGCTGCGTCGTACGCTGCTGTCGTCCATCCCGGGCGCGGCGGTCACCTCGATCAAGATCGACGGTGTGCTGCACGAGTTCACCACGATCCCCGGGGTCAAGGAGGACGTGGTCGAGCTCGTCATGAACATCAAGGAGCTCTGCGTCAGCTCCGAGCACGACGAGCCGGTCAGCATGTACCTGCGCAAGCAGGGCCCGGGCGACGTGACCGCCGGTGACATCCAGCCCCCGGCCGGTGTCTCGGTGCACAACCCGGACCTGAAGCTCGCCACCCTCAACGGCAAGGGCCGGCTCGACATGGAGCTGACCGTCGAGCGGGGCCGGGGCTACGTCACCGCCGCGCAGAACAAGCAGGCGGGCGCCGAGATCGGCCGGATCCCGGTCGACTCGATCTACTCGCCGGTGCTGAAGGTGACGTACCGGGTCGAGGCGACCCGGGTCGAGCAGCGGACCGACTTCGACCGGCTGATCATCGACGTCGAGACCAAGCCGTCGATGGGCCCGCGTACCGCACTGGCCTCCGCCGGGTCGACGCTGGTGGAGCTCTTCGGGCTGGCCCGGGAGCTGGACGAGACCGCCGAGGGCATCGACATCGGGCCGTCCCCGCAGGACGCCCAGCTCGCGGCGGACCTGGCCCTGCCGATCGAGGAGCTGGACCTGACCGTCCGCTCCTACAACTGCCTCAAGCGCGAGGGCATCAACTCCGTTGGTGAGCTCATCGGGCGCACCGAGGCCGACCTCCTCGACATCCGGAACTTCGGTCAGAAGTCGATCGACGAGGTCAAGATGAAGCTCGCCGGGATGGGCCTGGGTCTGAAGGACTCGGCTCCGAACTTCGACCCGGCGCACGTCGTGGACGCCTTCGGTGAGGCCGACTACGACACCGACGACTACCGCGAGACCGAGCAGCTCTAACCCCGGCTGCCGCCACTTCTGAGGAGCACCAACAATGCCCACGCCCACCAAGGGCCCCCGCCTCGGCGGCAGCCCCGCGCACGAGCGGCTCATGCTGGCCAACCTGGCCACTGCGCTGTTCCAGCACGGCAAGATCCAGACCACCGAGACGAAGGCCCGGCGGCTGCGTCCGCTGGCCGAGCAGCTCATCACCAAGGCCAAGCGCGGCGACCTCGCGTCCCGTCGGCGGGTGGCGGGCGTCGTCAAGGACAAGGACGTGGTCTTCAACCTGTTCGACCAGATCGCGCCCCGGTACGCCAACCGTCAGGGTGGCTACACCCGGATCGTGAAGACCGGTCCGCGCAAGGGTGACGCCGCTCCGATGGCGATCATCGAGCTGGTCGAGGAGCTGGCGGTCGCCGCGCCGAAGGCGAACAAGAAGACCGCCGCTCGCAAGGCCGCCCAGCAGGACAAGGTCGAGGCCCTGGCCCCGGCCGAGGAGACCCCGCGCTCCAGCGAGGGCGACCAGGACGCGGAGGCTCCGGTGTCGGCCTCCGGTGACACCGCCGCCGCCCGCGAGGACAGCGACGAGGCCACCGAGAACAAGGCCTGATCCGCAAGGCAGCACGTCGGGCCCGGCATCCCTCAGGGGTGCCGGGCCCGACGCCGTGAAACGGGAGGTACGAGGTGGACGAGCGGACCCGGCTGCGGCTGGACGTCTCGTACGACGGCACCGACTTCTCCGGCTGGGCCGCCCAGCCGACCCGGCGGACCGTCGCCGGGGTGCTGATGGAGATGGTGGACCTGGTGCTGGGCGCGGGCACCGCCACCGGGCTGACCGTGGCCGGGCGCACCGACGCCGGGGTGCACGCCACCGGGCAGGTGTGCCACCTCGACCTGCCCACCGCCGTCTGGCGCGAGCACGAGGGACGGCTGCTGCGTCGGCTGGCCCGGCTCCTCCCCGGCGACGTCCGGGTACGCGCCATGACCGAGGTCCCGGCCGCCTTCGACGCCCGTTTCTCGGCCACCTTCCGCCGGTACGAGTACCGGGTCACGGACGCCCCGTGGGGCGCCGAGCCGCTGCGCCGACGGGACACCCTCGCCTGGCCGAGGTCGCTGGACCTGGCCGCGCTGAACGCCGCGGCAGCCGGCCTGGTGGGGGAGCACGACTTCGCCGCGTACTGCCGGCGCAAGGAGAACGCCACCACGCTGCGCGAGGTGACCCGGCTGGACTGGCGGCGCGACCCGGACGGGATCCTGGTCGCCACCGTACGGGCCGACGCGTTCTGCCAGAACATGGTGCGCAGCCTGGTCGGCGCGATGCTGGTCGCCGGGGACGGCCGCCGGCGGGTCGAGTGGCCGGCGAGCCTGCTCAGCCGGCGGGAGCGGTCCAGCGAGGTGACCGTCGCGCCGGCGCACGGGCTGGCCCTGGTCGAGGTCGGCTACCCCGACGATCCCGCCGAGTACGCCCGGCGCGCCGACCTGACCCGGCGCCTGCGGGTGCCGGCGGCCGAGGGCTGACCCCCGGCATGTGCTGCCGGAGGCGGCGGCCCCGGTCGTCCGGGCGGGTCAGTCGCCGGGCAGCTCGTCCGGCTCGCCGCTCCCGCGCTGGGTGGTGGTCGAGCTGCCGGCGGTGGGCTGGCTGGCCACCCCGCCGGCGGCTCGCCGGGCGAGCACGCCCTGGTTCAGGTACAGCTCGATCATGTCGAAGAGGATCTCCCGGGCGGCCGGGTCGCCGGCCTTGACCGCCTCGCCGTCGGCCCGGGTGACCAGGCAGTAGGTGAGGTAGTGGCCGCGTACCTGCCAGCCGACCCGGGCCGCTGCCCGGGCCACCGCCTCGGTGTCCTCCCCGGCCGCCATCCCGCGGATCCGTCCCTGCCGATCGTCGAGCAACTGCCGGACCCGGTCCCGGGCCCGCTGGGCGCTGGCCACGTCGGTCAGGTTGAACAGCCCGGCGGTGAGCAGGTGGTCGCCGTCGGGGGAGCGGAGCGTCGCCCGGACCACCTGGTTGCAGCCGAGCCGGACCAGCAGGTCGGCGACCTCGCCGGTGGCCGCGACCTTGCAGTCGCCGCCGGCCTGGGTCTTGAGCACCCGGTAGGCGGGCCGGCCGTCCGCGACGATCAGCTTCTGGCCGGGGAAGACCTCCTTCACCGTCAACGGCGCCTGGTCGGTGTCCCGGGAGTCCAGGTCCTGCTGGCCGGGATCGGTGGCCTGGGTGGACGGCAGGGAGGCCGGTGGGTCGCTCTGCCCCGACCCCAGATCGCCGGTGCGGTCGGCGAGCAGGGCCGCGCCGCCGAGCCCGAAGAGCGCGAGCAGCACGAGGACGGCCGCCCCGCCTACCAGCGCCGGCCACAGCCGTCCGCCGCCCTGGCCGGTGTGCCGGGCGCGGGGTTGCTGCGGGGGCACGGTGGTCTGGTACGTCGGGGGGTCGGGCTGCGGCGGGTGCCCGGCGGAGTGGACCGGCGCCCCAGGGCCCAGCGGCGGGTCGTACGGCCCGCCCCGATCGGTCGGGGCGTGGGTCGGTTCCGGTTGTGGCAGGGCGAGCCGGGTGGCCCGGGGCAGCGCCGGTGTCGGGAAGCGGGACGGCGAGGGCTCCGCCGCCGGGGGCGGGCCGGGGCGGGGCCACGGCAGCCCGACGTCCTGCCGCGGGTCCCCGTAGGCGTCCTCATCGGACTCGTACCGATACACCATGTGGCACAGAGTAAAGTCCATTATCCCTTTAGAGGGTAATATCCGGAAAATGCGGCGCGAGTCGTGTGGTGCGTACCGGCGTACCGTCGGCGGCGGGCCGCACCGGCGGTGCGACAATGCGGGCGTGACCGGCGACCACTACTTCACCGCTGAACCGTCCACCGCCGCGGCACCGCGCGAGGTCGAGTTCTCCGTCGCCGGCCGCGACTACGCGCTCCGCTCCGCGGCCGGCGTCTTCTCCGCCGCCCGCCTCGACCCGGGCACCGCGGTGCTGTTGCGCAAGGCCGAACTGCCGGCCCCGGACACCACGGGAGCGCTGCTCGACCTCGGCTGCGGCTTCGGACCGATCAGCTGCGTGCTCGCCAGCACCGCGCCGGCGGCCACCGTCTGGGCGGTCGACGTCAACGAGCGGGCCCGGGCGCTGACCGCCGCCAACGCCGAGCGGGTCGGCGCCGCCGACCGGGTCCGCGCGGTGGCGCCGGACGAGGTCCCCGCCGACCTCTCGTTCGCCCAGCTCTGGTCCAACCCGCCGATCCGGATCGGCAAGGCCGAACTGCACGAGCTGCTGCGGCGTTGGCTGCCCCGGCTCGCCCCGGACGGGGTGGCCTGGCTGGTCGTCGCCCGGCACCTCGGTGGCGACTCGCTGCACGGCTGGCTGGTCGAGCAGGGCTGGCGGGTCGACCGGCACGCCAGCCAGAAGGGCTACCGGGTGCTGCGAGTCACCCGGTAATCGAGTGTCGCCCGGCCCGGCACCTCGGGCAGGATGCCGGCGTGGGTTACGTGGACGTGGCAGGGGTCGGGCACATCCTGCCGGACGGTCGGGAACTCTTCACCGACGTGTCGTTCCGGGTCGGCGAGGGCGCCAAGGTGGCCCTGGTCGGCCCCAACGGCGCCGGCAAGACGACGCTGCTCCGGATGGTCTCCGGCGACCTGCCGGTGCGTACCGGGGCGATCGCCCGCTCCGGCGGGCTCGGGGTGATGCGCCAGTTCATCGGGATGATCGGCGACGAGTCCACGCTCGCCGACCTGGCGCTCTCGCTCGCCCCGCCGGCGCTGCGCGACGCCGGTCGCCGGCTGGTGGAGACCGAGACCGCCATGCGGGCGGTCGAGGCCCGCGGCAAGTACAGCACCGCCGCCGGCAAGGCCCAGCTGGCGTACGCGGACGCGCTGGCCGCCTGGGGCGAGGCCGGCGGGTACGACGCCGAGGTGCTCTTCGACACCGTCGCCACCATCGTGCTCGACCTGCCCTGGGACGCCGCCCGGGAGCGCCCGGTCCGGACCCTCTCCGGCGGCCAGCAGAAGCGGTTCGCGCTGGAGTTGCTGCTCCGCGGCCCCGACGAGGTGCTGCTCCTCGACGAGCCGGACAACTTCCTCGACGTGCCGGGCAAACGCTGGCTGGAGGGCCGGCTGCGCGAGTCCGCCAAGTCGGTGCTCTACGTCTCGCACGACCGGGAGCTGCTGGCGCAGACCGCCGACCGGGTGGTCGCCGTGGAGGGCGGCGGCGCCTGGGTGCACCCGGCCGGCTTCGCCAGCTGGCACGCCGCCCGGGTGGCCCGGCACGTCCGGCTGGACGAGCTGCGCAAGCGGTGGGACGAGGAGCACCAGAAGCTGCGCGAGCTGATGCTGATGTACAAGCAGAAGGCCGCGTACAACTCGGACATGGCCTCCCGCTACCAGTCGGCGCAGACCCGGCTGCGCAGGTTCGAGGAGGCCGGACCGCCGCCCGTACCCCCGAAGGAGCAGGACATCCGGATGCGGCTGACCGGCGGGCGGACCGGCAAGCGCGCGGTGGTCGCCGAGCAGTTGGAGCTGGACGGCCTGACCTACCCCTTCGACCTGGAGCTCTGGTACGGCGACCGGGTCGCCGTGCTGGGCGCCAACGGCACCGGCAAGTCGCACTTCCTGCGCCTGCTGGCGCGCGGCGGCACCGACCCCGACCCGGTCGACGAGCCGGTCGACGGCGCGGCCGCGCTGGCGCCGGTGGCGCACGCCGGGGCGGTCCGCCTCGGCGCCCGGGTCCGACCCGGTCACTTCTCGCAGACCCACGACCGGCCGGAGCTGACCGAGCGGACGCTCGTCGACATCCTCTGGCGGGGCGACGCCCACCGGGCCGGCATGGACCGGCACGCGGCCATGGGCGCGCTCGGCCGGTACGAGCTGGCCGGCCAGGGCGACCAGCGGTTCGGCAGCCTCTCCGGCGGCCAGCAGGCCCGGTTCCTGGTGTTGCTGCTGGAGCTCTCCGGGGCGACCCTGCTGCTGCTCGACGAGCCGACCGACAACCTCGACCTGGCCTCGGCGGAGGCGCTGGAGGCCGGGCTGGCGGCGTTCGACGGCACGGTCGTCGCGGTGACCCACGACCGGTGGTTCACCCGGTCGTTCGACCGGTTCGTGCTGTTCCGGCGCGACGGGGACGTGGTGGAGGTGCCGGAGCCGGTCTGGGACGTGGCGTGATCGGCGAGGAGTTGGCGCGGCGGATCCGCGCGGTGGACGGGGTGGTCGCGGTGGCGCTCGGCGGCAGCCGCGCGCGGGGCGAACACCGGCCCGACTCGGACTGGGACCTCGGCGTCTACTACCGGGGCGCGCTGGACGTGGCCGGGCTGCGGGCCGTCGCCGCGGCCGTCGCCGACGAGCCGGTGGAGCTGACCGCGCCCGGTGGCTGGGGGCCGTGGGTGGACGGGGGCGGCTGGCTGCGGGTCGGCGGCGCGGCGGTGGACTGGATCTACCGCGACCTCGACCGGGTGCACCGGGTCTGGACGGACTGCCGCGCCGGCCGGTACGAGGTGGGCGTGCAGGCCGGGCACCCGCTCGGCTTCTACTCCCACGCGTACGCCGGGGAGGTGGCGCTGTCCCGGGTGCTGGCCGACCCGACCGGCGAGCTGACCGCGCTGCGGGCGGCGACGCTGGCGTACCCGGCGGCGCTGGGCGACGCGCTGGTGTCGGGCGGGTGGGAGGCTGGGTTCCTGGTCGACGGGGCGGCGAAGGGCGCGGTGGCGGGCGACGCGGCGTACGTCGCGGGTTGCCTGTTCCGGGCGGTCGGGGTGCTGGTTCAGGCGCTGCACGGCCGGGCCGGGCGGTGGCTGGTCAACGAGAAGGGCATGGTCGCCTCGGCCGGGCGGCTGCCCGGTGCGCCGCCCGGCTTCGCGTCCCGCGCGCAGGCCTTGCTGGGCGCCGTCGGTCGTACCCCCGAGGAGCTGGCGCGGACCCTGGCGGACGCGCGGCGGCTGGTCGCCGACGTGCTCGGCTGAGCGGCCGTCCGGGGCGGCGGGGAGGCCGCCCGCCCGGGGGAGTGACCCCCCGTGGGCGCGCCCGGGCCCCGGTACGGGCCGGCATAGGGTGATCTCGTGACTGAGATGACCTACCGCCGGTTGGGCGACTCCGGGCTCGTGGTGTCCGTGGTCGGCATCGGCTGCAACAACTTCGGCCGCAAGCTCGACTTCGACGGCACCCGCGCGGTGGTCGACGCCGCGCTGGACGCCGGGATCAACTTCTTCGACACCGCCGACATCTACGGCGAGCCGCCGGGCGGCTCGGAGGAACTGCTCGGGCAGGCGCTCAAGGGGCGCCGGGACGACGTGGTGGTCGCCACCAAGTTCGGCATGGACATGGAAGGGCGCAACGGTCCCGACCACGGCGCCCGGGGCGCCCGGCGGTACATCGCCCGCGCGGTCGAGGCGTCGCTGCGTCGGCTCGGCACCGACCACATCGATCTGTATCAGATGCACGAACCCGACCCGGGCACCCCGATCGACGAGACCCTCGCCGCCCTGGACGACCTGGTCCGCGCCGGTAAGGTCCGCTACCTGGGCAACTCCAACTTCGCGGGCTGGCAGATCGCCGACGCCGACTGGACGGCGTCGTCGCAGGGCCGGACCCGGTTCGTCTCCGCCCAGAACCACTACTCCCTGCTGGAGCGGGGGGTCGAGAACGAGGTCGTCCCCGCCTGCGAGCGGTTCGGCCTCGGCCTGCTGCCGTTCTTCCCGCTCGCCAACGGCCTGCTCACCGGCAAGTACCGGCGGGGCGAGGCGCCGCCGGCCGGCAGCCGGCTCTCCGGTGGCGGCCGGTACGCCGCACGGCTCGCCGCGGCGAAGTGGGACGTCATCGAGGCGATCGAGGCGTACGCGGCCGAGCGGGGAGTCGGCCTGCTCGACGTGGCGATCGGCGGGCTGGCCGCCCGGCCCGCGGTGACCTCGGTCATCGCCGGTGCCACCACGCCCGACCAGGTACGCGCCAACGCCGCCGCCGGCGCATGGCAGCCCACCGACGAGGACCTGGCCGCCCTCGACGCCATCCTCTGAGCCGCCGCCGGCTACCGGGGTGGCTGGCGGGGCCCCACCCGGTCGCGGTGGGGCCGACGGTGCGCCCGGGCCGGGGCGCGACTGTCAGGGGGTGTCGCCGGAACCGGGGGCGTCCGGCCGCCGGGCGCGGCGGACGGCGAGCGCCCCCACCAACGCCAGCACGGCGAGGACGGGCACCGCGACGGCGATCGGCCACCACGGCCGGCCGGCGGCGTCACCACCCGCCGCCCGGTTCTCCGCCCCGCTCGCGGGCCCGCCGGCCGCCCCGCTCGCTCCGCCGGGTGTGGGCCCGCCGGCCGCCGGCTTCCCGCTCGCCGAGCCGCCGGCCCGGTCACCGGCTGGGCCGGTCGGCGACGGGCTGCCCGCCGGCCGTGGCCCGTCGACCCGTTGACCGGCCGGCACCGGAACGGCCGCCGGGCGGGCGTCGACCTGGGCGGTCGCCCGGGCCGCGTTGGGGGCGGGGGCGGTGACGGTGACCTTCCACCGGCCCGGCGAGAGCAGCGGGCCGCTGGAGTAGAAGCCCTCACCCTCGACGCTCGGCACCAACTGCACGGGGCCGACCTTCCGGCCGTCCGCGCCGGCCGCGGTCAGCACCAGCCGTACCGGCTCGGTCAGCGGGTGCCCGTCGGTGTGGCTGGCCTGCACGGTGACTCCGGTGGCGCCGTCCCCGGCCACCACCAGCTTGAGCTTCCCGCCGTGGGCGGCCGCCGGGGCGACGGTCAGCACCGCCAGCCACAGGCCGGCCAGCACGGCGAGCATTCTCCGGGTACGCATCGTGTCACTCCTCCCGGTACGGGTGGGCTCCCCGTCCGTCGCCGGGCCGGCGACGGACGGGGAGCCCGGTGGTGGTCAGAGCTTGCGGCCGGGAGCGATCCGGGTGGGATCGCCGTCGAGCCGGCCGGTGCCCTGGACCGGCTTGCCCTTGTTCGCCCGTACGCCGGCCTGGCCGACCGTGCCGCCCAGGCGGACGATCATCGCGTCGGCGTCCCGGACCAGGACGTCACGGATCTCGCCCTCGCTGATCAACTTGGTGTCCGCGGCCAGCGTCCGGAACTCGCCGAGCAGCTTGATCGCCCGGTCGTCTTTGCCCGCCGCCTCGGCCTTGCGTACCGCGTCCAGCTTCTGCGACAGCTGCTGGTGGGCCTTGGTGGAGAGCCGGCCGGTCGCCTTGAACCGGTCCAGCAGGTTCTGCATGTCCCGGAACGAGGTGGTGACGAAGAACCGGACCGTCGAGGTGGTGCTGTTGCCCGCCTTGTCGGTCGCGGTCACGGTCAGCTCGTGCAGGCCGAGCGGCAGCTCGTACATGGCCTGCAGGGTGCCGCTGGCGTACGCCTTGCCGTCCAGCTGGCCGACCGTGCTCCGCAGGCCGGAGGTCGGGTCGACCGCCTGCCAGGAGATCCGGACGTCCTGGCTGTCCCCGTAGAGCTGCCCGTCGGCGATCCCGGACACCAGCAGCGTCGGTGCGGTGCCGTCGATCTGGAGCACCGCCGACTTCAACGTCTCGGCGTTGCCGGCGTTGTCGGTGGCCCGGTAGAGCAGCTCGTGCCGCCCGTCGCCGGTCACCTGCACCGGCCCGGTGTACGGGGTCCACGCGCCGCCGTCGAGCGAGAACTCCAGCGACTTAACCCCGGAACCGGCGTCGGTTGCGGCGAGGACCACCGGCACCGTGCCGGCGTGCCAGCCCTCGTCGCTCGGCGGCGCGAACGCCGCCGTGCTGACCGGTGCCGTCGCGTCGATCTTGATCGCGACCTTCTTGGTCTCCTCCATGTTGCCCGCCTCGTCGACCGAGCGGAACCGCACCTCGTGCTCGCCGTCACCGCTGACGGCCACCGGGGCGGTGTATGCCGTCCACGAGCCGGCCCCGTCGAGCTGGTACTCGGTGCGTGCCACCCCGCTGCCGTCCGCCCCGTCGGTGGCGGCCAGCGTGACGGTGACCGGCCCGGTGTGCCAGCCGGCGGTCGGGGTGCCGGAGACCGTGGCGGTGGTCACCGGCGCGGTGTCGTCGACCTGCCCGGCGGTCAGCCGGAAGTAGTCGAAGAACGCCGGCTTCGACACCGCCGCGTTGGCCCCGAGGGTGAACAGGCCGACCTTCGGGGTCGCCCCGACGGCGGCGTTGGTCAACGCCTCCAGCGTCTGCCAGTTCTCGCCGTCGGGCGAGTACGACGCGGTGAAGGTGTTGCCGCTACGGGCCAGCCGCAGGTGCCAGACCGCCGTGGTCAGGTTGCTCACCTGGGGCTGCGGGTTCTGTACCGCCCCGCCGATCTCGCTGCGGAACTCGATCCGCCGGTTGACCGGCTGGCCGGCCTGGTTGTCCACGATGAAGTCGAACTTCAGGTAGTTGTCGTCGTCGGCGTGGACGAGCAGACCCGCCTGCTGGTACTGCTCGGCCAGCTGGCTGCCGTCGACCCTCGTCTCGATGGTCCAGTCCCCGGACGGGGCGGTCTGCAGGATGAAGTTGGTCGGCCCGGTGTTGTCCGTGCCGTAGATGTCACCCTTCGGCACGTCGATCCGCAGCGCACCGTCGGTCACCTGGTACGTCAGCGGGTCCTCTCGCAGGATGGCGTTCCACCGGCACTTGTTCAGCGTGGTGCCGGTGAATTCGTCCGACGGGGCGACCGGCTCGGCCGGGGCGTCCGGCGTGATCTGGAACCAGTCGAAGACCGCATTCACCACCGGTGCCTCGGTGCCCCCGTTGAGCGCGAAGACACCGATCCGCGGGTTGTTGATGCCGGCCAGGGCGGCTGCCCGGCCGACCGTGGTGAAGGTGTTTCCGTCGGCGGAGACGGCGGCGGTCAGGTTCGTACCGTCGCTGATCAGCCGCACGTAGACGGTGTCACCGGCCGGCGCGGCGGTGGCGTCCGCCGACTCGTTGCGCGGCGAGCCTGCGGTCTCCCGGATGAACTCCACCCGGCGGCTGCCGGAGTAGAGCAGATCCACCTTGGCGTAGTTGTCGTCATCGCCGTAGAGGATCAGGCCGGCCTGCTGGTAGTTGGCGGTCACCGGCAGGGTGACCTTCGTGGTGGCCTGCCAGGCCCCGGTGGGCGCGGGCTGAAGCACCAGGTTGGTCGCGTCGTTGCGGGTGCCGTAGAGGTCACCCACCGCGGTGGGCAGCCGCAGCGCGCCGCCGGAGACCGAGTAGAGCTGGTTCTCCCGGACGACCGTCCAGCGGCCCTTGTCCAGTGCGCTGCCCGCGAAGTCGTCCGACCGGGCCCCGAAGCAGGAGGTGTTCGGGGCGTCCACCTTCACGGTGACCGTCGCGTACGCCTTCGCGCCGCGCTTGTCGGTCACGGTCAGGGTGGCCACGAACGTGCCCGGCGCGGTGTACGTGTGCCGCGCCCGCAGCGTCGTCGCGGTGCCGCCGTCACCGAAGTCCCAGGCGTACGTCAGCGGGGTGTCGCCCTCGGCGTCGGTGGCCGTGCCGTCGAACTCCACCGCGACCGGCGCGGTGCCGGTGGTCGGCGTCGCGGTGGCGGTGACCACCGGCGGCGCGTTGTCGGTGACGCCTCGGCCGAGGAAGTCCATCCAGTTGACGTTGAACACCGAGCCGGCGCCGCCGGCCGGGTCCTTCGCCACGAAGTACAGGGTCCCGACGGCCCGGTCGGTCGCGGTGACCGGCGCGGTGACGTCGGTGTACGTCTGCCAGTTGCCGGTGCCCGGAACGGTGGCGGTGGCGATCACCGGCCCGTCGACGGCGCCCGCGCGTACGTCGATCCGGCCGCCGCTGGTGGCCGAGGCGACCCGGAACCGGATCTGGTCGACGCCGGTCAGGTCGGCCGGCTGCACCGACCACCAGTCGCCGTCCTCGATGAAGCCGATGTTCTGCCCGCCGCCGGCCGCGTCGCTGGTGGTCTCCTTCTGCACGCCCGGGTCACCGCCGCCGGTGCTGCCGGGGGCCCGGCCGGTGGCGGTGTAGTACTCGGCCTGCTTCCGCTTGGGCTGCAACTGCTCGATCGCCCGGCCGGTGAGCGGGCCGGCCCCGCCGGCGCCCCCGGAGTCCGTGTAGCTCGCCTCGAAGACGGTGAAGACGTTCGCCTCGGCGCCGTGCCCGGAGGCGAGCGAGGTCTGCACCACGCCGGTGCAGCCGGTGTGCTGCTCCAGCGGGTGACCGTGCTCGTCGTGGCCGAGCAGCACCTGCAGCTTGACCCGGGCGCAGTCGATGGTGCCGTCCTCCGGGTCGGTCACCTTGATCGTGTAACGGACCTGGTCACCCCAGTCGAAGAAGCCGCCGTCCGGGGGGAACTCGATGGTCACGGTCGGCGCGGTGTTGCCGACGGTGACCGGCACGTTCGCCACCGCGGTACGGCCACTGGGGTTGGTGACGGTGAGCTGGGCGGTGTAGTTGCCGGCCGTGGCGTACGTGTGGGTCGGGTTCGCCTCGGTCGAGGTCTGCCCGTCGCCGAACGCCCAGGCGTACGTGAGCGTCCCGCCGTCCGGGTCGCGCGAGCCGGCGCTGGAGAACCGCACGGTCAGCGGTGCCGGGCCGGAGGTCGGGTCGGCGGCGGCCACCGCGATGGGGGCGCGGTCACCGGCGATGTAGTCGATCCGGTAGACCCCGGAGTTGTCGTTGTTGCCGCCGAAGCCGCTGCCCCACTCGATCAGGTAGAGCGCGCCGTCCGGACCGAACTCGAAGTCCATCGGCCGGATCATGCTCATCCCGGTCAGCAGTTGGTTGATGTCGATCAGCTCGGTGCCGGACCGGCCGACCTGCATGGTGTACATCTTCGACTGGTTCCACTCGCCGAACAGCGCCTTGCCGTCGAAGTAGGCCGGCCACTTGCGCTTCGAGGTGCTGTCGGCGTCGTACCGGTAGACCGGGCCGCCCATCGGGGCGCCCCCGCCGCCGATCTCGGGGAAGCGCGGGTTGCCGCCGTAGTTGTAGTCGACGGTGGCCGGGACGACCGGCGGCAGGGTGGTCAGGCCGGTGTTGTTCGGGGAGTCGTTCACCGGGGCCGCGCAGTTGAACTTCGCGCCGCTCGGACCGGACGGGAACTGGTAGTCGTTGTAGGCGACGTTCTGCCCCACGCAGTACGGCCAGCCGAAGTTGCCGGGCCCGCGGACGATGTTCCACTCCACCGTGTTGCCCGGGCCGCGCTCGGCGCTGGCGCTGCCGGCGTCTGGGCCGTAGTCGGCGACGTACAGCGTGTCGGTGGCCGGGTCGATGCCGATCCGGAACGGGTTGCGGAAGCCCATGGCGTAGATCTCGGGCCGGGTCTTCGCGGTGCCGGGGGCGAAGAGGTTGCCGGCCGGGACGGTGTAGCTGCCGTCGTCCTCCGGGTGGATCCGGATCACCTTGCCGCGCAGGTCGTTGGTGTTGGCCGAGGTGCGCTGCGCGTCGTAGTCCTGCCGGCCGGGCCGCTCGTCGATCGGGGCGTACCCGCTGGACTCGAACGGGTTGGTGTTGTCCCCGGTGGCCAGGTAGAGGTTGCCGGCGCTGTCGAAGGTCATCGTGCCGCCGGCATGGCAGCAGGTGTTGCGTTGGGTGTCGACCCGCAGCACGTCCTTGCGGCTGGCCGGGTCGAGGGTGTCACCGTTGACGGTGAACCGGGAGATCAGGTTGCGGGCCACCCCGTCGTTCGGCGCCCAGTAGAGGTAGATCCACTTGTTGGTGGCGAAGTCGGGGTCGAGGCGGAGGCCGAGCAGGCCGTCCTCGTTGCCGGTGAACACGTTCAGCGTCATCGCGGTGACCGGGTTGCCGCTGTCCGGCTTGACGATCTGCACCCGGCCGTCGCGCTCGGCGTAGAAGACCCGGCCGTCCGCGGCGATGTCCAGCTCCATCGGGTTGCTGGTGTTGCTGTCCAGGGTGACCTTCTCGAAGCTGCTGGTCTTCGAGGCCGCGCAGTCGCCGCGCTCCACCCCGGCCGCGGTGCGGATGCCGCCGAGCAGGTGGGTGAGGAACCCGGGCTCGGCGTACGACTCCCGGGTGTGCCCGCCGCCGGTGTACCAGGCCCGTCCGCCGTCGAAGTCCTGGCACCAGGCGATCGGGTGGTCGTGCCCCATCGCGCCGGCGCCCGGGGTGTAGCTCGTCTCGTCCAGGCTGGACAGCACGTGCACCTTGGCGCGCGGGTTGGTCCGGAAGTTGTACCACTCGTCGAACCGGGACCAGCGCTCCGGCAGGTGGGCGGTGGACGGGTGGGCCGGGTCCTCCACCTTGACGGTGGCCTGCTGGTTGGCCGGGTGGTTGGCGAACCAGGCGCCGACCAGGTCGCCGTACCAGGGCCAGCTGTACTCGGTGTCGGAGGCGGCGTGGATGCCGACGTAGCCGCCGCCCGCCTTGACGTACCGCTCGAACGCGGCCTGCTGGTCGGCGTCGAGCACGTCGCCGGTGGTGGAGAGCCAGATCACGGCGCGGTACTTGGCGAGGTTGTCGTCGGTGAAGGCCGCGCCGTCCTCGGTGGTGTCCACCGTGAAGCCGTGGTCGGTGCCGAGCTTCTGGATGGCGGCGATGCCGGTGGGGATCGAGTCGTGCCGGAAACCGGCGGTCTTCGAGAAGACCAGCACGGAGAACGCCTCGGCGGCCTGGGCCGCGCTCGCGGGCACCGGTGCGGCGGCCTGGGCCGCGGACACCGGCGCGGCGCCCTGGGCCGCGGCGGACGCCGGCGCGGGGGCGCCGAGCAGCACGGTCGAGGCCACGCTGAGGGAGAGCAGGGCGACGGGGATTCTTGATCGGCGATGCCGGCCGTGACGGCGGAACAAGGACACGAGGTCTCCTTCGTCCGGTGTGGACGTCCTGCGGAAGCGGCTCGCCGAAGACCGCCCGATCCGACTGCGGGGCGCCCTGCCAGCAGGGATCCCCGGTCCGCGAATTTTTGTCGAATCGCTGAACAAATTAGTTCCGGTCCATGTGTGCCGGGCAAGGGAAATGCTTGTAACGGTTCGGTAACGACACGTCACATTCCCCCATAGAGGACTCAAAGGGGATGGCGGACGGCCGCGTTCCCGGCCACCGGCGGCGCCCGCCCCCGCCCGACCTGGGCTTGGCGGATCCGGCGATCCGTCGTACGGTGACAACCACGTGACCCACGGGAGCCCGGTGCACCGGGCTGAGAGGGGGGCTGAGCGCCCCCGACCGTCGAACCTGATCCGGGTAATGCCGGCGCAGGGAGGAGAGTTGCCGTGCCGTCCCTGGGGCGACTGCATCTGATCACCGACACCCGGCCCGGCCGGGACCCGCTCGGCGTGCTGCGTGCCGCCCTGCCGGTGGCCCGCGCCGAGCTGGTCGTCCAGGTCCGGGTGACCGACGACGCCACCGACCGCGAGGCGTACGAGCTGGCCCGCGCGGCGGTCGCGCTCTGCCGGCCGTACGGGGCGACCTGCCTGGTCAACGACCGGCTGCACGTGGCGCTGGCGGCCGGCGCCGCGGGCGGGCACGTCGGTGCGGACGACCTGCCCGTCGAGGCGGCCCGCCGGGTGCTCGGGCCCACGGCGGTGCTCGGCGCCACCGCCCGGGAGCCGGACACCGCCGCCGCGGCGGTCGCCGCCGGGGCCGGCTACCTCGGCGTCGGCCCCTGCCACGCCACCGACACCAAGACCGGCCTGCCCGACCCGATCGGCCCCGCGGGCGTGCGCGCGGTCGCCCGGGCGGTGTCCGTACCGGTGATCGCGATCGGCGGGGTGACCGCCGCGACGGTGCCGGCACTGCGCGCCGCCGGGGCGTACGGGGTGGCGGTGGTCGGTGCGCTCTCGGCCGCCACCGACCCGGCCCGCGCCACCGCCGAGCTGATCGAGTCGCTGACGTGTTAAGCGGGGGCCCCGCTACTACCGAAAGCGTTAACCGGGGTCCCTTCCTTGCGGATGTGGGGGTGGTGGGGGCGGGGCCGGTCGGGCTGGCGATCGCGTGGCGGTGCGCGGCTCGGGGACTGCGCGTCGTGGTGCACGATCCGGCGCCCGGGTCGGGGGCGTCGCACGTCGCCGCCGGGATGCTGTCGCCGGTGGCCGAGGCGTACTTCGGCGAGCGGGAGCTGACCGGGCTGCTCGCCGAGTCCGCCGCCCGGTGGCCCGGGTTCGCCGCCGAGCTGGCCGAGGCGGCCGGCGCCGACCTGGGCTACCGCACCGACGGGACGCTGGTGGTCGGGCTGACCGCCGACGACCTGGCCGAGGCGCGCCGGCTCTGGGCGTACCAGCAGGGGCTGGGGCTGCCGATCAGCGCCCTGCGCCCGTCGCAGCTGCGGGACCGCGAACCGGCGCTGGCGCCCCGGGTGCGCGGTGGGGCGGTCGCCCCCGGCGACCACCAGGTCGATCCGCGCCGGCTGGTCGCCGCGCTGCGCACCGCCGCGCGACGGGCCGGCGCCACGCTGCTGCCCGGCGCGGTCACCGCGCCGAACGAGGTGGCCGCGCCGGTGGTCGTGGTCGCCGCCGGCTGCGGCGCCGCCGCGCTGACCGGCCTGCCGGTCCGGCCGGTGAAGGGCCAGGTCCTCCGGCTCCGCGCGCCCGGCCGTGGCGCGCCGGGCTTCCGGCACGTGATCCGGGGGTACGCCGACGGCGAGTCGGTCTACCTGGTGCCCCGGGACAGCGGCGAGGTGGTGGTCGGGGCGACCGTCGAGGAGCGCGCCGACACCGAGGTCACCGCCGGCGCGGTGCTGCGGCTGCTGCGCGCCGCCGTCGACCTGGTCCCCGAGCTGGCCGAGTACGAGCTGGTCGAGGCGTCCGCCGGGCTGCGCCCCGGCACGCCGGACAACGCGCCGATCATCGGACCGCTGCCCGGCCGGCCCGGTGTGCTCGCGGCCACCGGGCACCACCGGCACGGCATCGTGCTCACCCCGGTCACCGCCGACCTGGTCACCGAGCTGATCGTCACCGGCACCCCGGACCCGCTGCTCGCGCCGTTCCGGCCGGACCGGTTCGCCGGCGCGGCCGGGCAACCCGTCACGCAGGAGGAGACGTGGAACTGACCGTCAACGGCGCCGGGCGGGAAGTGCCCGGCGGAACGAGCGTCGAGGACCTGGTCCGCGCCGTCACCGACCAGCGGCGCGGGCTCGCCGTCGCGGTCAACGGGGAGGTGGTGCCGCGCGGCGGGTGGCCGGCCACCGTGCTGCGCGACGGCGACCGGGTCGAGGTGCTCAGCGCCGCCCAGGGCGGGTGAGCGCGGTGGCGCTGACCATCGGCGGCGAGACCTACGGCTCGCGGCTCATCCTCGGCACCGGCGGCGCGGCCAACCTGCACGTGCTGGAGCAGGCCGTCCGGGCCGCCGGCACCGAGCTGGTGACCCTCGCCCTGCGCCGGGTCGACACCAACGCGGTGGCCGGCGGCGGGCTGCTCGACCTGCTGGAGCGGTGCGGGGTGCGGCTGCTGCCGAACACGGCCGGCTGCCACACCGCCGCCGAGGCGGTGAAGGTGGCCCACCTGGCCCGGGAGGCGTTCGGCACCGACCGGGTGAAGCTGGAGGTGATCGGCGACGAGCGCACCCTGCTGCCGGACGGGGTGGAGCTGCTGCGCGCCGCGGAGGAGCTGGTGGCCGACGGGTTCACCGTGCTGCCGTACACCTCGGACGACCCGATCCTGGCCCGGCGGCTGGCCGACGTGGGGTGCGCGGCGGTGATGCCGGCCGGCGCGCCCATCGGCTCCGGCCTGGGGGTGAGCAACCCGCACCACATCCGGCTGATCCGGCAGGGCGTCGACGTGCCGGTGATCCTGGACGCGGGGATCGGCACCGCCTCCGACGCCGCGCTCGCCATGGAACTGGGCTGCGACGGCGTGCTGCTGGCCAGCGCCGTCACCCGCGCCGCCGACCCGGTGGCGATGGCCACGGCGATGCGGTACGCCGTCGAGGCCGGCCGCCTCGCCGCCGGCGCCGGTCGGATCCCCCGCCGGTTCCACGCCCTGGCGTCCACCCCGGACGAGGGGCGGCCCGAGCTGTGACCCGTGCGGAGCGGACCCGCCCCGGGCACCGGGCCGGGCCGGTGGGGGCGCCCGGGCCGGTGGCGCCGGCCGGAATGGTGGGGGCGCCCGGGCCGGTGCCGGCCGGGCCGGTGGTGCTCACCGACCGGCGGCTGGCGCGCGGGCCACTGGTGGGGGTGGTCGCGGCGGCCGTCGCCGGGGGAGTGCGCTGGGTGGTGCTGCGGGAGCGGGACCTGCCCCGGGCCGAGCGGGCCGCCCTCGCCGCCGACCTGCGCCGGGTCCTCGCCGAGGCCGGCGGCACCCTGATCGTCGCCGGGCCGGACCCGCTCGGCGGCGCCGCCGTCCACCTGCCCGCCGCCGGCCCGTACCCGCCGCCCCGGCACACCCTGGTCGGCCGCTCCTGCCACGACGCGGCGGAACTCGACCGGCTCACCACCGAGGACTACGTCACCCTCTCCCCGGTCTTCCCCACCAGGACCAAACCCGGCTACGGCCCGCCGTTGCACGCCGACGGGCTCCGCCGGCTGGTCGCACTCAGCCCGGTCCCGGTCCTCGCCCTGGGCGGCATCGAAACCCCCGCCCAGGTTCGCCGGTGCGTCGCGGCCGGCGCGGTCGGGGTGGCGGTGCTCGGTGCCGTCATGCGGGCGGGCGACCCGGCCGAGACCGCCACCACGTTGCGCGACGCCTTCGACAAGGCGGCCACCACGCTGGGCAGCGCCGTCGAGGAGGCGGCCACCCCCCAGCCGCAGCCCCAACCGCAGCCACGGGAGAGCCAGTGACCCCGAGAACCGTCCTCACCATCGCCGGCTCGGACTCCGGCGCGGGCGCCGGCATCCAGGCCGACCTCAAGGTCTTCGCCGCCCTCGGCGCGTACGGCACCAGCGTGCTCACCGCCGTCACCGCGCAGAACACCCGAGGCGTGGACGCCGTCCTGCCCCTGCCGCCGCAGACCGTCAGCGACCAGCTCGCCAGCGTCCTCGGCGACTTCGCCGTACGCGCGGTGAAGACCGGCATGCTCGGCAGCCCGGCGATCGCCGACGCGGTGGCCGGGGCGGCGCGGGCCGGGCGGCTGCCGCACCTCGTCGTCGACCCGGTGCTGGTGGCGACCAGCGGGCACCGCCTGGGCGTGGTGGCGGCGGTCGAGCGGCTGCTGCCGTACGCGGAGGTGGCGACGCCGAACTGCGCGGAGGCCGCGGCCCTCACCGGACGCCCGGTGACCACGGTCGAGGAGATGGTCGCGGCGGCCGAGGCCCTGGCGGCCGGCGGGCCGGCGCACGTGGTGGTGACCGGCGGCGACGTGGCCGCCGGTGGCGAGGCGGTGGACGTGCTCAGCGGCGGCGGGCGCACCACGCTGCTGCGCGCGCCGCGGGTGGACACCCGGCACAACCACGGCACCGGCTGCTCGTTCTCGGCCGCGGTCGCGGTCCGGCTGGCGGCCGGTGATCCGGTGCCGGTGGCGGTGGCCGCCGCCAAGGAGTACGTCACCCGGGCGCTGACCGGCGCCCGGGACTGGGAGTTGGGCGCGGGACGCGGCCCGCTGGACCACTTCGGCTGGTCGCGTTGACCGCAGAGGGAGGCTGTCATGCAGGCACGGCGCAAGGTGTACGTGGAGGGTTCCCGGCCGGACATCCGGGTGCCGTTCGCCGAGGTGGAGCTGACCGGGGACAACCCGCCGGTACGGCTCTACGACACCTCGGGCCCCGGCTCGGACCCGGCGGCCGGGTTGCCTCCGCTACGCGGACCGTGGATCGCCGAGCGCGGGGACGTCGCCCCGGTGCGCGGCGCGGGCACCCCGCTGGCCGGGGCGGACGGCCGGCGGCCGACGCAGCTCGGGTACGCGCGGGCGGGGCTCGTCACGCCGGAGATGGAGTTCGTGGCGATCCGGGAGGGGATGACGCCGGAGTTCGTCCGGGCCGAGATCGCCGCCGGCCGGGCGGTGCTGCCGCTCAACGTCAACCACCCGGAGTGCGAGCCGGCGATCATCGGCAAGGCGTTCCTGGTCAAGGTCAACGCCAACATCGGCACCTCGGCGGTCAGCTCCTCGGTCGCCGAGGAGGTGGAGAAGCTGACCTGGGCCACCCGGTGGGGCGCGGACACCGTGATGGACCTGTCCACCGGGAAGCGGATCCACCAGACCCGCGAGGCGATCGTGCGCAACTCGCCGGTGCCGATCGGGACGGTGCCGATCTACCAGGCCCTCGAAAAGGTCGGCGGTGACCCGGCGAAGCTGAGCTGGGAGGTGTTCCGGGAGACGGTGATCGAGCAGGCCGAGCAGGGCGTGGACTACATGACCGTGCACGCCGGGGTGCTGCTGCCGTACGTGCCGCTGGCGGTCGGCCGGGTGACCGGGATCGTGTCCCGGGGCGGCTCGATCATGGCCGCCTGGTGCCTGGCGCACCACGAGGAGAACTTCCTCTACACCAACTTCCGCGAACTGTGCGCGCTGCTCGCCCGCTACGACGTGACGTTCTCGCTCGGCGACGGGCTGCGCCCCGGCTCCATCGCGGACGCCAACGACGAGGCGCAGTTCGCCGAGCTGCGCACCCTCGGCGAGCTGACGAAGGTGGCCTGGGAGCACGACGTCCAGGTGATGATCGAGGGCCCGGGGCACGTGCCGATGCACAAGATCAAGGAGAACGTGGACCGCCAGCAGGAGTGGTGCCACGAGGCGCCGTTCTACACGCTCGGCCCGCTGACCACGGACATCGCGCCCGCGTACGACCACATCACCTCGGCGATCGGCGCCGCGATGATCGGCATGTTCGGCACCGCGATGCTCTGCTACGTCACGCCCAAGGAGCACCTCGGCCTGCCGGACCGGGACGACGTGAAGGCGGGCGTGATCGCGTACAAGATCGCGGCGCACGCCGCCGACCTGGCCAAGGGCCACCCCGGGGCGCAGGCCTGGGACGACGCGCTCTCCAAGGCGCGGTTCGAGTTCCGCTGGTCCGACCAGTTCAACCTGTCGCTGGACCCGGAGACCGCGCGGTCGTACCACGACGCGACGCTGCCGGCCGAGCCGGCGAAGACCGCACACTTCTGCTCGATGTGCGGGCCGAAGTTCTGCTCCATGAAGATCACGCAGGAGCTGACGGAGTACGCGGCCCGCGGCATGCGCGACAAGTCGGCGGAGTTCGTCTCCTCCGGTGGGCGGGTGTACCTGCCGCTGGCCTGACGACGCTCGCCGATCCGTCCGGCGCCGGTCGGTCGGCGCCGGACGGTGGCGGTCAGTCGCGGTGGTGCCGGCCGGTGGAGCGCAGCGAGCGGCGTCCCGGCTCCTCGGCCGCCGGCTCGGACGCCTCCTTGGCCAGGCCGGTGACCCAGTCGACGTACTCCTCGTCCCGGGGCGGCAGTGGTTCCTCCGCTGGCGGGCGGTCCGGCTCTTCGGCCCGCGACCGGTTGCGCCGGAACAGCCCCCGCTTCGGGCGGGCCTTCTCCGGGGCCGGCGCGGCGGCCTCCCGATCGCCGTCCGGCTGCTGGGGGACGGCTGGCTCCTCGGCGGCGGCCGGTGCCGGCGGCGGACCCGAGGCCGGCTCCGGCTCCGGCGGCGCGGTACGCCGGAACCCGTTGCCGAAGGCGTCCCAACTCGCCGCCCGGTCCAGGTCGGGCAGCGGCGCGCGGTGCCGGGGGCGGGGCGCGTTCGGCTCGACGCCGTCCGGCCGGCCCGCCCGGTCGTGCTCCTCGGGCTGCGCCGTCCCGGGGCCGGCTGGCCCGGCCAGCGGTGCCCGGCCGAGCGGGGCCGGCCGCCCCGGTGCGACCGGCCAGGCCGGCACCGGGCCGCGCCGCTCCTCGTCCGGCGGGCCCGGGGGGAACGGCGACTCGGCCGGGGCGGGCCGATCGTCGGGCGTGGCCGGCCGGTCGCCCCCGGCCGGGGCTGCCGCCGGCTGTGCGGCGGGCGTGGCTGCGGCCGGCTGTGCGGCGGGCGTGGCTGCGGCCGGCTTCGTCGCGGGCGTAGCTGCCGTCGGCTGTGCGGCGGGCGTGGCTGCGGCCGGCTGCCCGGCGGGCGTGGCTGCCGCCGGCTCCCGCGTGGCGGCGTCCGGGTTGGCCGGCGCGGGGCCGGGCGGATCACCGCTGGCGGCGCTCCCCGGGCGGGCCGGGTCGAGCGGGGCCGGGTCGGGCGCGTCGGCGACGGCCGGGCCGCTGCCGGTGGGTGGTACCTCGGTCGCGGCGGCACCGGCCCGGGACGCGCGGGCCCGCTTCGGCCGGGGCGCGGGCGTCGCCCCGGCCGGCGTGCCGGCGGTCGCGTCCGGTTCGTCCGGGGTCGCGGCCGGTGCGCCCGCCGCCGCGGCGCTGGCCGGGCGGGCCGGGGCGACCGGGTCGGCCCCGGCCGGGGACTTCTCGCCCGTCGCCTCCGCACCGGTCGCCGCCGCGGCGGCGGTCCGGCGACGGGCGCGCTTCGCCGTCGGCGCCGGGCCCGGGGCTTCCGTGCGCCCTGCCGTCGTGCTTTCTGTGCCCGTCGTGGCAGCCGGGCCCGCCGCGGGAGCGGTGGTCGCCGCCGAGTCGGCCGTACGCCGGGTGCGCCGGGGCCGGCGGGGGGTCCCGGCTGCCGCCGCCTTGCCGGCTGCCGCCAGCTTGCCGGCTGCCGTCGCGGCGACCGCACCGGCCATCCCGTCGGCCGGCGTACCCGATCCGCTCGCCGTCGGTGCGCCGGCCGGCCGGGCCGCCGACGGTTCCGCCGGGGCGGTGTCGGCGGGCGATTCGGGGCCGTCGGCCGGCGGCCGGTCGGGGCCGGTGGCGCGGGCGAGGTCGATCCCACCGGCGACTGGCGACCGGTCCGCGCCCGGGGCCGGCGGCAGCTCCGCGCCGGTGGCCGGTACGTCGGTCGCCGGCCGGTCGGACCGGGCCGCGGCCGAGGTGACGCCGGTCGCGGACGAGGCGACGGCGTCCCCGACCGGGGCGGTGGCCGGCGACGCGGACGGGGCCGGCCAGTCCCAGTGCGGCGGCGTGCTCCCGGCGGGCCGGGCGGACTCGAAGAGGTCGGCGTGCGCCCTGCCGGCCGTGGTGCGGAACCCGTCCCGGGCGTCGCCCGGTGCCGCCACCAGGCCCGTGCGGTCGCCGCCGGGCTCCGCGGCCGGTGGCGCGCCGGCCGCCGGGGCGTCCGGCAGCCCGGTCCCGGCGGGCAGCGGGCGGAGGATGTCGGTCGGCGTGATGGCGTCCTGCCGTGACCGCGCGCCGGCCCGGCCGGCCGGCAGGACCGGCCAGCGCAGCAGCGCCGCGGCGGTCGAGCCGAGCACGCCGGTGGCGAGCGCGATGAGGGCCGCGTAGTAGGGCACCAGCTGGTACCGGTCCACGCTGTCACCCGGGCCGGCGGAGAGGTAGGCGAAGGCGATCAGCGCCGGACCGGCCGCGCCGGCCACTCCGCTGACCAGGGGCGGGTGACCGCGCCGGCGGGCCACGGCCCCCGTCGCGGCACCGCTGATCAGGGCCACCACCGGGAGGATCACCAGGGCCAGGCGCTCCGCCGTGTCCGGGGCGAGGCCGTACGGCTCCAGCACCCCGAGCCGGACGGTGGGCAGCGGGCCGCTGCCCACCAGCGACGGCGCCGCCGAGACCAGGGCGAGCAGCCAGACCAGGCCGGCCAGCACCGCCACGTTCCAGCCCAGCGGCGGCCGGAGCAGCACGGCCAGCGCGGCGCCCGCGCCGACCACCGCGCCGAGTACCGCGCAGATGCCGACCGCCCAGACCGGGTCGACGGAGAGGAATTCGGCGGCCCGCGCCGGCTGCATGCACAGTGGCGCCACCACCGTCGCGCCGAGCGCCGCGGCGCCCGCGACGGAGAGTTGCTCCGCCGTCTCGGCCGGCGCCTCGTCACGCCGGACCAGCCGCTCGGTGAGAATCGCGCCGGCCACCGCGGCGAGCGCCGCGAACCAGCTCACCCAGACCAGCTGGGCCGGCCACCGGTTGACCGAGCCGTCCGTGAACTCGCCGGTCAGCCGGACGATGCCGAACCCGTACGCGATGCCGAGCTGACCGGCGCCAGCCAGCACGCTCAAACCGAGCGCCGTGAGGAGCAGTCTGCCCCACGTCCGATTGGCCATGTCGCGCACGTTACGGGCCGGTGCGCCCGATCGCCACCTTGGCGCCGCGCGGCGCGGCGACGCGCCCGAGCTGCGACTATCCCGGGGCGTCGGACCGGACCGCCGGGTCGGGTCCCCGACAGCTCGTCGGGGGTACGCGCGGTGCCCGGCCCGTGCCGTGCGCCGGCCGGGGCGGCGATTGTTCTCGATGGGGCGCCGCTGGCGGGTAATTCGCTTTCTGTCGATGATCCAGCGGCCCGGCCATCGATTTCCGGCTGATCGCCGCCGGAGTCCGGCGGAATGGCGGCCCCGGGGTCGCCGGACCGCCGATCTTCCGGGCCGGTGGCCCGCCGCCCCGGTGCTCCGCCGGCCGGCGGATCGCGTCCGAATCCTGAGTGGATGATCTGTGCCGCACGCCGTACGGTGTGGGGGGAGCTGAGCTGATCCACCGCGATGGGCGCTGCATGTCGGGATGCGCGTCCCACATCGTGGTGATACGCACTGTTAACAAATGCTCACCTTGAATAAGCAGATGACCACTCTGGAGTTACATGCCCTGTTCAGGGACTCGGCAAGTCGGCGGTATTCGGTGCGCGGATCAAGGACGGAATGCCGAACGGCTGATTTCCACCGCATCGCCGCTTCCCAAACAGGATCTTGTCTGATGAAATTCCGGCCGTGTCGCGCGTGGCGCCGTCCGCTGCAGGCGCGGGTCGGCGGTACAGGCGCGGAAGAAACGACGGAGGCGATGTCGTGAGCACCGGACCTACGACCCTGCCCGAAAGCGGTGGCCCCGGCCAGCTCAACCGTCGTCGCGGGCTGCCCCGGCTGCGGGACGCCCGGATCCGTACCAAACTCGCGCTGATCCTCGTCGTGCCGATCGCCGCCGTCATCACGCTGGCCACCGTCCGGCTGGTGGCGGTCGCCGAGGGCGCCGACGACGCCACCCGGGTCCGGTCGATGACCGCGCTCGCCGTCGACGTGTCCGCGCTCTCCGAGAGGCTGCACGCCGAGCGGATGGCCGCCCTGGGCTTCCTGACCGACCCGAAGGGCGCGCCCGACGACTACAAACTGCTGGCCCGCGCCACCGACGAGCGGATCACCGCGTACCAGGCCGCCCGGGGACGGGTCGAGGAGCCGCCGCCGCTCGTCGACGACCTGCTCACCGACATCGACGAAGGGCTGGCCACCCTGCCCGACATCCGCAGGCAGGCGCTCGGCCGCCAGGGGTCGTCGGCCGGGGACCCGGGCCAGCGGTACGAGGAGGTCCTCTCCTCGCTCAGCACGTACGGCGACGCCCTGGCCCAGTCGGCCACCGAGGGGCGCGGGGCCGAGGCCCGGCGGGCGGTGGCCGCGTACGGGCGGGCGCGCGCGGCGGTCGCCGAGGAGGAGGCGGTCGCCTTCACCGCGCTGACCGCCGGCCGGCTCAGCGAGGCCGACTACTTCGCCTTCGTCTCCACGCTGGCCCAGCGCAAGGACGCCCTGCTCGCCTTCTCCGAGACCGCCCAGCAGGGGCAGCGTGAGGTGGTGTCCCGCATCGTCACCGGCGACGCGGTCCAGCAGGCCGACCGGATCACCAGCGAGCTGACCCGCTCGCTCGGCAAGCGGCCCACCCTCAAGGTCACGGACGCGGTCGGCGCGATCGGCGCGATGGACGACCTGATGCGCAAGGCGGAGGTCGAACTCCAGGACCGGCTGGTGGCCGACGCCGAGCGGGCCCGGATCGAGGCCACCCGGCAGGCCGCGCTCGAGTCCGTACTGGTGCTGCTCAGCCTGCTCGTCGCGATCACCCTGGCGGTGGTGCTGGCCCGGTCGCTCAACATCTCCCTGCGTCGGCTGCGGGAGGGCGCGCTGGCGGTGGCGAACCACGACCTGCCCGACGCGGTGACCCGGCTGCAGAACATGGGCAACGTCGGCGAGGGCGGGGTCGAGGAGATCGTCCGCGAGATGCGGGACCCGATCAAGCTCACCAACCGCGACGAGGTGGGCCAGGTCGCGCTCGCCTTCAACGTGGTCCACCGCGAGGCGGTACGTGTCGCGGCCGAGCAGGCCGCCCTCCGGACCAGCGTCTCCACCATGTTCGTCAACCTGGCCCGCCGCAGTCAGACCCTGGTCGACCGCATGATCGGCGAGCTGGACGCGATCGAGCGGGGCGAGGAGGACCCGAAGCGCCTCGCCCAGCTCTTCGAACTCGACCACCTCGCCACCCGGATGCGCCGCAACGACGAGAACCTGCTGGTGCTGGCGGGCGCCGACGCGGGCGTGCCACGCCGGGAGGACGCGCTCCTGGTGGACGTGCTGCGCGCCGCCCAGTCCGAGGTGGAGCAGTACAACCGGATCGAGTTCGGCAGCATCGACACCGACATCTCGATCACGGCGAACGCCGTGAACGACGTGGTGCGGCTGGTCGCCGAGCTGCTCGACAACGCGACCCGGTTCTCCCCGCCGAACACCACAGTGGTGGCCGACGCCCGGCGGATCCGGGACTACGTGCTGGTCCAGGTGGAGGACCGGGGCCTCGGGCTCAGCGAGGACCAGCTCGACTCGCTCAACCGCCGGTTGGCCGCGCCGCCGACCGTCGACGTCGCCGCGTTCCGGCTGATGGGTCTCGCCGTGGTCAGCCGGCTGGCCAACCGGTACGGCATCCGGGTGGAGTTGCGCCGCAACATCGAGGGCGGCACGGTGGCGCAGGTGACGCTGCCGAACGCCACCGTGGTGCTCCCCGCCGACCCCGGCCCGATGCCGCTGCCCACGCGGCCCCGGCCGTCGCTGGCCGCCGAGCCGGGCCCGTACGCCCCGGCCGGTCTGGGCGAGTCGCCGGTCGCCGGTGGCACCGCGACGATCTCCGACGCGTGGCGCACCCCCCGGCCGGCCGGCCACTGGCCCGGGCCGGCCGACGCCCGGGAACTCGCCCCCGAGGTCGGCTTCGGCGCCGCCCCGGTGTCGGCCGTCCCGGTCTCGGCGCAGCCGGTCTCCGGGTATCCCGTCTCCGCGCAGCCGTTCTCCGGGTACCCCGTCTCCGCGCAGCCGGTGTCCGGGTACCCGGTCTCGGCGCAGCCGGTTTCCGGGTACCCGGTCTCCGCGCAGCCGGTGTCGGCGCAGCCGCTCTCCGCGTATCCGATGTCCGGGCAGCCGGCAGCCGGGCAGCACCCCACCTCGTCGGTCTCCGTCCCGCCCGCGTACAGCCCGGCCGCGGCCCAGTCCACGCCGGTCGAGTCGCTGCCCCGGTGGACCGCGCCGGCACCGGTCGAGCCCGAGCCGCCGGTGCTGCCCACCGGTCCGGTCGCCGGCCACGGGGTCGGCGCCGCCCCGGCGCCCTCCGCCGCGCCGTCGCCGTTCCCGGCCCCACCGTCCGCCGCCGCGTCCCTGGTCGCCCGCCCCGACCGGCCGGCCGACTCGCCGATCTTCCGGGAGATGGAGGCGGTCTGGTTCCGGTCCCACGGCAACGACGCCACCGCCATCTTCACCCGGCCGCGCTTCGACGAGGGGCCGCCGGCCGCATCCCGGCCGGAGCCGAGCGCGCCGCCGGCCGATCCGCCGGTGGCGGCCGTGCCGCCCCCACCGCCGTACGTCCCGCCGGCCGCCGCTCCGGCGCCGGAGCCGTACGCGCCGGCCACCGCGCCGGCCGGGCCGGAGCCGTACGCCACGCCCACCGCCGCGCCGGCCGACCCGGTGGCCGAGCCGGAGCCGTACGCGCCGGAGCCGTTCGGCGCCGAGCCGGCGGCGGCCCAACCGGCCGAGCCGGAGTCCGCGCCGCCCGTGTCGGCGCCGCCGCTGATCGACCCCGACGCGTGGCGCACGGCGGCCGACGAGGGCTGGTCGCGGGCCTCCCGGGCGGCCTCGCCGGAGGCCGGCGGCACCACCCGTTCCGGCCTGCCCAAGCGGGTCCCGCAGGCGCAGCTCGTGCCCGGCGGCATCGAGTCGAACAACGGCCGGGACCGCAGCCGGCGCACCCCTGAGGACGTACGCGGTCTGTTGTCGGCCTACCACCGCGGCGTGCAGCGCGGCCGGTCGGCGGGCGCGGACCTGACCATCACCCCCACCAAGGAGACGAGTCGATGAACCGCCCGGCGGCTATGCAGGACATGGGTTGGCTGCTCACCAACTTCGCGGACAGCGTGGCGGGCATCGCCCACGTGGTCGCGGTGTCCGCGGACGGCCTGCTGCTGGCCTCGTCCCGGGACCTGCCCGGAGACCGCGCCGACCAGCTCGCCGCGATCACCTCCGGCGTGGTGAGCCTGACCGAGGGCGCGGCACGGATGTTCAGCGCCGGCGGGGTGCTGCAGACCGTGATCGAGATGGACAGCGGGTACCTGTTCCTGATGTCGATCAGCGACGGCTCGTCGATGGCGGTGCTCGCCGCCCGCAGCTGCGACGTCGGCCAGGTGGGTTACGAGATGGCATTGCTGGTGGAACGGGTCGGCGCCGCCCTGGTGCCGCTGCCCCGGGACGCGGTTCGCTCGTAGGACGGTGATCCGGCGCCGGCGGGCCCCGGCCGAGAGGAGGTGATCGCGAGATGGATCAGCGGCGTGACGACCCGCGTGGCGCGCTGGTGCGGCCGTACGCGGTCACCCGCGGCCGGACCGAGGCGCGCATGGACGTGGCGATCGAGGCGGTGCTGAGCGCCAGCCCCACCGCGGTCGTCGAGTCGCGGTTCGCCGGGCACGACAAGCACCGCATCGCCACGGTCTGCGAGGGCCGGGCCCAGTCGTTGGCGGAGATCGCCGCGTACACCCGGATGCCGCTGGGGGTGGCCCGGGTGCTGGTCGCCGACATGGTGACCGATGGCCTGCTGACGTTACACACTGCCGCTCCCGCCGAGGGCTTCGAGGGGCGGATGGAAATCCTTGAAAGGGTGCTAAGTGGACTTCGCAGGCTATGACCCAGCCGGGGCGGGTCGGAACCGGGGAATCGTCTCCGCGAAGATCGTCATCGCGGGCGGCTTCGGCGTGGGCAAGACCACCCTGGTCGGCGCGATCTCCGAGATCACCCCGCTGACCACCGAGGCCCTGATGACCTCCGCCGGCATCGGGGTCGACGACCCGTCGAAGGTGCCGGGCAAGGAGACCACCACGGTCGCCATGGACTTCGGCCGGATCACCATGGCGCAGGACCTGATCCTCTACCTCTTCGGCACGCCGGGGCAGACCCGCTTCTGGTTCATGTGGGACGAGATCATCCGGGGTGCGGTCGGCGCGGCCGTGCTGGTCGACACCCGCCGGATCGCCGACGCGTTCGCCGCGCTGGACTACTTCGAGAACCGCAACCTGCCGTACGTGGTGG
Organism: Micromonospora sp. NPDC050686; assembly: GCF_040654475.1. Lineage (NCBI taxonomy): Bacteria > Bacillati > Actinomycetota > Actinomycetes > Micromonosporales > Micromonosporaceae > Micromonospora > Micromonospora sp. NPDC050686. The sequence continues at coordinate 99,531 of NZ_JBFAID010000006.1, read as the reverse complement.
CGCTCAACCACTTCGACGGCTCACCGCAGTACGAGATGGAGGAAGTGCGCGAGTCGTTGGCGATCGCGAGCGACGTGCCGCTGGTGCTCGTCGACGCCCGACGGCGCGAGTCGGTGAAGCAGGTGCTGGTGACGGTGGTCGAGCACGCCATGCTGCGGTTGCAGGCCGAGCACGGCCGGGGCTACCCCGCTCCGGTCGGCTGAGCCGGCCGTCGCCGGGCATGGTCGGGGTGTCAAGCGGGGGCCCCGCCGCTACCGAATGCGTTAACCGGGGCCCGTGCGTTCAATCCAGCCGGAGGCGGTAGCCGCGCTTCACCACGGTCTGCACCACCCGGGGGGCCTTCAGGCCGGCCCGGAGCCGGGCGACGGCCATCTCCACCGCGTGCTCGTCCGCGCCGCGCGGCAGCGTACGCAGCAGCGCGGCGCGGGACAGCACCCGGCCGGGGGAGCGGGCGAGCGCCCGGAGCACCGCCATCGGGGCGGGGGCGAGCGGGCGTAGCTCGCCGTCGACCACGGCGGCGTGCCCGCGCAGGGTCACCAGGTGGCCGCCGGCCTGCACGGTCACCGTGCGGCGGGGCAGCTCGTCGACGATGGTGCGGACCAGCGCCCCGATCCGGGCCCGGCTCGGGGCGCTCACCGGCACCCCCCGCCGGACCAGGGGTTCGGCGGTGACCGAGCCGACGCAGCCGGCCAGCACGTCTCCGCGCAGCGCCTCCAGCACCGTCTCGGTACGGTCGCCGGCCGCCCGCAGCAGGGCCTCCGCCGCCGGCGCCGAGGTGAAGGTGACCGCGTCGACCAGCCGGCCGGCGACCAGGTCGACGAGGCGGTGCAGGGGGGCGGGGTCGGCCGGGGGCGCCCACCGGTAGACGGGCACCTCGATCACCGTCGCGCCCGCCGCCACCAGCGCCTCGGTGCACTCCGGCTGCCGCTCACCGTGCAACTGGAGCGCGATCACCTGCCCGGCCACGCCCCGCCGGACCAGGTGCTCGATCACCTCGTCGCAGCTCTCCGAGGCCGGGGACCAGTGCTCCCGCAGGCCGGCGGCCCGGACCGCGCCGGTCGCCTTCGGGCCGCGCGCCACCACGTACGCGCGGGACAGGACGGTGTGCAGCGGCTCGACCAGCCCCCAGCCCTCCGCCGCCTCCAGCCAGCCGCGCATGCCGATGCCGGTGTTGGCCATCAGCACGTCCGGCGGCCGGCCCAGGCAGGCCCGGGTGGCCTCCCGCAGGTCGGTGTCGTCGGCCAGCGGCACGATCCGCAGGGCCGGGGCGAGCACGACCCGGGCGCCGCGCCGCTCCAGCAGCGCGGCCAGCTCGTCCCGCCGCCGGTCGGCGGTCACGCCGACGGTGAAACCGGCCAGTTCCTCCCGCATCACTGCTCCTGTCGCAACCGCACCTCGACCAGACCCTCCCGGCACCGGATCCCGTGCCGGCGCAGCGCGACGCCGGCCAACTCCAGGCAGCGTCCGGTCCGCAGGTCGTAGACCTGCTTGTGCAGCGGGGACGCCACGGTCGGCAGGCCGCCGCGACTGCCCACGATGCCCCGGGACATCACGTACGCCCCGCCGACGGGATCGAGGTTGTCGATTGCGTACAGCTCGCCGCCGGTGCGGAAGAGGGCCACCTGCACCCCGTCGACCAGTGCGGCCACCCCGCGGTCGGGGTCCAGCCGGTCGAGCGGGCAGACCGGCGTCCAGTCGAGCGTCCTCACCGCCGTACCTCCGGAAGTCCGAGCGTGACCGGCTGCCGGCGATGGTCGGCGCCGGACCCGGCCGCGCGGGCCGGCACCGGCTGTCCGCGTTCCACCGTGAAGGTGATGGACGGGTCCGGCACGTCGGGGGCGTTGACGAAGGAGGTGAACCGGCGCAGCCGCTCCGGGTCCGCCAGCACGTCCCGCCACTCGTCGGAGTACGACGCCACGTGCCGCGCCATGGCGGCGTCGAGGTCGGCGCAGAGGTCGAGCGAGTCGTCCACGATCACCGACCGGAGATGGTCGAGACCGCCGTCCATCGCGTCGATCCAGGCGGCGGTGCGCTGCAACCGGTCGGCGGTGCGGATGTAATACATCAAGAATCTGTCGATCAGCTGGATCAGTGCCGCGGTGGACAGATCGGTGGCGAACAGGTCGGCGTGCCGGGGGCGGAAGCCGCCGTTGCCGCCGACGTAGAGGTTCCAGCCGGTCTCGGTGGCGATGATGCCGAAGTCCTTGCCGCGCGCCTCGGCGCACTCCCGGGCGCAGCCGGAGACCGCCGACTTGAGCTTGTGCGGGGCGCGCAGGCCGCGGTAGCGCAGCTCCAGCGCGACGGCCAGCCCGACCGAGTCCTGCACCCCGTACCGGCACCAGGTCTCGCCGACGCAGGACTTCACCGTGCGCAGCGCCTTGCCGTAGGCGTGGCCGGACTCGAAGCCGGCGTCGACCAGCCGGCGCCAGATCTGCGGGAGCTGCTCGACCCGGGCACCCAACAGGTCGATCCGCTGCCCGCCGGTGATCTTGGTGTAGAGCCGGAAGTCCCGGGCCACCTCGCCGATCACGATCAGCTTCTCCGGGGTGATCTCCCCGCCGGGGATCCGCGGCACCACCGAGTAGCTGCCGTCGCGTTGCAGGTTGGCCAGGAAGTGGTCGTTGGTGTCCTGCAGGGACGCCTGCTCGCCGTCGAGGATGTGCCCGGTGCCGAGCGAGGCGAGGATCGAGGCCGCCACCGGCTTGCAGATGTCGCAGCCACGCCCCCGCCCGTGCTCGGCGATGAGCTGGGAGAAGGTCCGGATGCCGCGGACCCGGACGAGGTCGAACAGCTCCTGCCGGCTGGTGTCGAAGTGCTCGCAGAGCGCGGTCGACTGCCGCACCCCGGCCGCGTCGAGGAGCTGCTTCAGCATCGGCACGCAGGAGCCGCAGCTCGAGCCGGCCCGGGTGCACGCCTTCACCGCCGGCACGTCGGCCGCCCCGCCGGCGATCGCCGCGTCGATCTGTTCCCGGGTCACCGCGTTGCAGGAGCAGACCTGGGCGGCGGCCGGCAGCGCGCCCGCCCCGGAGCCCGCGCCGCCGGTCGGCGCCAGCAGCGCCAGCGGGGGAGCGGGCAGCGGCCCGCCGACGCTCGCCCGCAGCGTCGGGTAGGCGCTCGCGTCGCCGACCAGCACGCCGCCGAGCAGCGTCCGCGCGTCGTCGGAGAGGACCAGCTTCGCGTACGCCCGGGTGGCCGGGTCGGTGAAGGTGACGTCGAGGCAGCCGGGGGTGGTGCCGTGCGCGTCGCCGAACGAGGCCACGTCCACGCCGAGCAGCTTGAGCTTGGTGGCGGTGTCCGCGCCGGGGAAGGTGGCCGCCCCGCCGAGCAGCCGGTCGGCGACCACCTCGGCGGTCACGTACCCGGGGGCGACCAGGCCGTGGCAGGTGCCGTCCACCGCCGCGCACTCGCCGACCGCCCAGATCCGCTCGTCCGCGCTCCGGCAGGCCGCGTCGACCAGCACCCCGCCGCGCGGGCCGAGCGGCAGCCCGGCCACCCGGGCCAACTCGTCCCGGGGCCGGATGCCGGCGGCCACCACCACCAGCTCCGCGTCGACCCAACGGCCGTCGGCGAGCTCCAGCGCGGCGACCGCGCCGTCCGGGCCCGGGCGCAGCGCGCTGGTGGCCACCCCGAGGTACGGGGTGACGCCCAACTCCTCGACATAGCGGCGGAGCATCGCCCCGCCCGCGTCGTCCACCTGCGCCGGCATCAGCCGGGGCGCGAACTCGACCACGCTGGTGTCCAGGCCCAGCAGCCGCAGCGCGTTCGCCGCCTCCAGCCCGAGCAGGCCGCCGCCGATCACCGCCCCGGTCCGCCGGCCCCGGGCGTGCTCTCGGATCGCTGCGAGGTCGTCCAGGGTCCGGTAGACGAAGACCCCCGGCAGGTCGGTGCCGGCGACGGGCGGCACGAACGGGTACGACCCGGTGGCCAGCACCAGCGCGTCGTACGGGTACTCGCCGCCCGCCGTGGTCACCAGCCGCCGGGCCCGGTCGATGCCGAGGGCCGGCTCGCCCAGGCGTAGCTCCACTCCGTCGTCGGGGGTGTGCAGGTTCAGTTCCTCGGCGCTCACCCCGTCGAGGAAGGCCGAGAGCCGCACCCGGTCGTACGCCGGCCGCCGCTCCTCGGCGAGCACCGTCACCCGCCAGCGCCCGTCCCGGTCCCGGGTCCGCAGCGCCTCGACGAACCGTTCGCCGACCATCCCGTTGCCGACGACCACCACCTTCGGACCGGCCATCGTGTCACCTCCTCGCGCTTCGTCGCTGGTCATCACGGCACCGCCACGGAGCTGGTCATCACGGCACCGCCACGGTGTTGGTCATCACGGCACCGCCACGGAGTCCGCCGCGGCCAGCCAGCCCACCACGCCGGCGAGCGCGTCCCGGCAGCCGCCGCAGCCGGTGCCGGCCCGGGTCGCGGCGACCACCTCGTCGACCGTCCGGGCGCCACCGCGCCAGCAGCCCACCAGCGCTCCCTTGCTGACGTCGTTGCACTGGCACACCGTGGCCCCGTCCGGCATCAGCGCCGGCGAGGTCGCCGCCGCGGCCGGCGCCGTGCCGGAGGCCCGGCCGAGCAGCAGCGACCGCCGGTCCACCGGCACCGGCCCGCCCCGGTCGAAGAGCTGCACCACGGTGCCCACCGCCGGGTTGTCGCCGAGCAGGATCGCGGCGGTCAGCCGGTCACCGTCGATCCGCAGCCGGGCGTACGTGCCGCGGGTCGCGTCGCTGAACACCAGTTCCTCGCCGGGGCCGACGCCGGGGTCGCCCATCGCGGCGAGGTCGATGCCGGCCGCCTTGAGCCGGGTCACCGGCGGTCGGGGCCGGTACCGGGCCGTCGGCTCCTCGCCGCTGAGCAGCCGCGCCACCACCCGGGCCTGCGCCCAGGCCGGGGCGACCAGGCCGGTCGGCGTGCCGTCGTGCTGCGCGCAGTCGCCGATCGCCGAGACGTCCGGGTCGCTGGTGCGCAGCCGGTCGTCCACCACGATCCCGCGCTGCGCGGCCAGGCCGGCGGCGGTGCCCAGCGCGGTGTCCGGGCGTACCCCGCAGGAGAGGACCAACAGGTCGGCGGCGAGCGTACGGCCGTCGGCCAGACCGAGGCGGACCTGATCGGTGTCGGCGGCCACCCGGGTCGCCGGCACCCCGAGCACGGTGCTGACGCCCAGCCCGGCGAGGGTGCCCGCGAGCACCGCCCCGGCCGCGGCGTCGAGCTGCCGCTCCATCAGCCACGGCGTGGGGTGCACCACGGCCACGTCCAGTCCCCGGGCGGCGAGCCCGCGCGCCGCCTCCAGCCCGAGCAGGCCGCCACCGAGCACCAGGGCGCGGCGGGCCCGCCGGGCGGTGGCGAGGATCCGGCGACAGTCGGCGAGGGTGCGGAAGGTGGCCACCCGGTCGGGCAGGTCGGCCGAATCGAGGCCGGGCAACGGGGGCACCACGGCCCGGCTGCCGGTGGCGAGCACCAGATGGTCGTACGGGATCCGGTCGCCGTCGGCGGTGCGTACCTGCCGGGCCGCCCGGTCGATCGCCACGGCGGTCACCCCGGTGCGCAGGTCGACACCCTGGCCGGAGACCTCGGCCAGTTCCACGTCCGGCTCGTCGATCTTCCCGGCCAGCAGGGTGGAGAGCAGGATCCGGTTGTACGCCCGGTGCGGCTCCGCCCCGAGCACGGTGACCTTCCGGTCCCCGCCCCGGGCGTGCAGTTCGGCGGCGAGCCGGGACCCGGCCATCCCGTGACCGACGATCACGACCCGCATGGCCGTCCCCCGTTTCCCTCGGGCCGGCCCGGTGGCCCGGCGAGCCTGCTGGTCCGGCCGCTCATGCCTTCTCCACCCGGACCGCGCAGATCTTGAACTCGGGCATCCCGGAGACCGGGTCCACCGCGTCGTTCGTGACCGAGTTCGCCCGCGCCGGGCCCGGCCAGTGGAACGGCGTGAACACGGTGTCCGGCCGGATCGCCGGGCTGATCCGGGCCGGCGCGCGCAGCTCGCCGCGGCGGGAGACCACCCGCAGCTCGTCGCCCTCGGCCGCGCCGAGCCGGGTGGCCAGGTCCGGGTGGAGTTCGACGAAGCCGCCGGGCGCGGCCCGGCACAACGCGGTGACCCGCCGGGTCTGCGTGCCGGACTGGTACTGCGCGAGAACCCGCCCGGTGGTCAGGTGCAGCGGGTACTCGGCGCAGATCGGCTCGGCGGCCGGCCGGTGGCGTACCGGCTGGAACCGGGCCCGGCCGTCCGGGGTGGGGAACGACTCCGCGAACAGCCGCGGGGTGTCCGGCCCGTCGGGCTCCGGGCAGGGCCAGAAGACGCCCTCGTCGCGGGTGATCCGGTCCCAGGTCACGCCGGCGTAGTCGGCCGGTCCGCCGGCCGAGGCGCGGCGCAGTTCCGCGAACACCGTCCGCGGGTCGGTCGGGAAGCCGTCGGCCTGCCGCGCGCCGTCCGGCGGCGAAAGCGGACCGCCGCCGGCGGGGACCCCGGCCCGCAGGCGGGCGGCGAGGGCGGCGAGCACCTCCAGATCGGTACGGACCCCGGGCGGGGGCGGGCGCAGCGCGCGGCGGCGCAGCACCCGGCCCTCCAGGTTGGTCATCGTGCCGTCCTCCTCCGCCCACTGGGCCACGGGCAGCACCACGTCGGCCAGCGCGGCCGTCTCGGAGAGCAGGAAATCCGCGACGACCAGCAGATCGAGCCCGCGCAGGCGGCCTTCGACCCGGGCCGCGCGGGGCGCGGAGACCACCGGGTTGGAGCCGAAGACGAGCAGCGCCCGGGCGCCGCCCGGCGTGCCGAGGGAGTCCAGCAGCTGGTACGCCGGTACGCCCGGCCCGGGCAGTTGGTCGGGCTCGACGCCCCAGACGCCCGCGACGTGTGCCCGGGCCGCCGGGTCGTCGATCCGGCGGTAACCGGGCAACTGGTCGGCCTTCTGCCCGTGCTCCCGCCCGCCCTGCCCGTTGCCCTGCCCAGTCAGGCAGCCGTACCCGGAGCCGGGGCGGCCGGGCAGGCCCAGGGCGAGAGCCAGGTTGACGAACGCGCTGACCGTGTCCACGCCCTTGCTGTGCTGTTCCGCCCCGCGTGCGGTGAGGATGATCGCCCGGTCCACGGTGGCCAGCGCGCGGGCGGTCGCCTCCAGGTCGGCCACCGGCACCCCGCAGAGCCGTTCCACCTCGGCCGGCCAGTATCCGGCCACGGTCCGGCGGACCTCGTCGAAGCCGGTGGTGCGGGCGGCGACGTACGGCCGGTCGACCCAGCCCTCGGTGAGCGCGACGTGCAGCAGCGCGTTGGCCACCGCGAGGTCGGTGCCGGGCAGCGGTTGCAGGTGCAGGTCGGCCTGGCGGGCGGTGGCGGTGGCCCGGGGGTCGACCACGATCAACCGGCCGCCCCGGCTGTGCAGGTCGGTCAGGTGGCGCATCAGCGGCGGCATGGTCTCCGCCGGGTTGGCGCCGACCAGGAGCACGGTCTGCGCGTGGCCGAGGTCGGCCACCGGGAAGGGCAGCCCTCGGTCGATCCCGAAGGCGCGGATGCCGGCGGCCGCGGCCGACGACATGCACCACCGGCCGTTGTAGTCGATGTGCCGGGTGCCCAGCGCCACCCGGGCGAACTTGCCGAGCGCGTACGCCTTCTCGTTGGTCAGCCCGCCGCCGCCGAAGACCGCGACCGCGTCCCGGCCGTGTTCGCCCTGCACGGCGCGGATCCCGGCGGCGACCCGGTCGAGCGCCTCGTCCCAGCTCGCCGGGCGCAGCTCTCCGGTCGGGTCCCGCAGCAGCGGTGCGGTCAGCCGGTCCCGATGGTCCAGCAGCTCGCCGGCGGTCCACCCCTTCTGGCACAGCCCGCCGCGGTTGGTCGGGAACTGCCGGGGGAGCACCTGGACCCCGTCGTCGCCGTCGCGCAGGAGCATCGCGCACTGGAGCGCGCAGTACGGGCAGTGCGTCTCCGCCTGGCGGGGGACGGCACCCGGTAGCGTCGCGGAGCGTGCACGGTCGGTCATGTCCGAGAAGCGTGCCGACGGGCGGTTTCCGCGCCGGGTCCCTTGTGTTTCGGCCCTGTCAAGACCGCCTCACACCGCACCTGGGCGGGCGACCGGTCGGCAGGGTCGCCGGTGCGCCCCTGGTCGGCCCGGCTCCGGCGGCGGCGCCTGTCCGGTTTGTCGCCGGGGCAACGCGAGGATGACTGGCGGTCATACCAGTGGGTAGTCTCGTCGGCATGACCGCGAAGGTGACGCTGTCGTTCTCCGACGAGACGATCGAGGAGGCGCGCCGGTTCGCCCGGCGGGAAGGGCTGTCCCTCTCCGCCTGGATGGACCAGGCCGCCCGGGAGAAGGCGCTGCGCGAGGTCTTCGCCGCGCACGCTGCCGCGGTCGGCCGCGCCGGCCTCGACCTGGAGTCCGCCGCCCTCGCCGACGCCGACGAGGTGGGCATGGTCGACGACGTCCTCTTCGGCGGGCGCCCGCGTGCTGCGTAGGGGCGAGGTCTGGCGCATCGAGGGCGCCCGGGAACGCCTCGGCCTGGTGATCAGCTCTGACGTCTACAACTCCACCGAGGTGCCGATCGTGATCGTGGCCGAGGTGGTCGAGGAGACCCTGCTGCGCGACTCGCCGCTGGCCGTCCGGATGGGCGGGTACGTGGTGATGCCCGACCGGCTCTCCTCGCCGATGAAGAAGTGGTTCACCGAGTGCGTGGACGTCGCGGACACCGAGACCATGCAGCGGGTCGGCCGGGCGTTGCGCATCCTCCAGGAGCTCTGACCCGGCCCGTCTGCTCACCACCGGGCCGGCCGGTCGGTGCGGGGCCCGTTGCCTCCCCGAATTCCCGGCCGAACCTCGCGGTAATTCCGGCTTCCTACGGTGCTGCCGGGCGCCCGCCCCTCCCCGGTCCGCCGGCGGATCGGGCGACCGCCCCTGGACGCCGCCGCCGGGCCGTGAGGAGAACCGCTGATGACCACCCTTGTCGAACCCGCGGAGAGCGGTGAGGTCGACCTGCGACGCCGGCCCGGCCGGTGGATCGGCCACTGGGCGCCGGAGGACCCGGCGTTCTGGCAGGCCGTGGGCCGGCGGACCGCCCGCCGGAATCTGATCTTCTCGATCTTCGCCGAGCACGTCGGCTTCTCGGTCTGGCTGCTGTGGAGCATCGTCGTCGTCCGGCTCGACGACGTCGGCTGGCAGCTCACCACCAGCCAGGCGCTGTGGCTGACCGCGCTGCCCAGCGGGGTCGGCGCGCTGCTGCGGCTGCCGTACACCTTCGCGGTGCCGGTCTTCGGTGGGCGGAACTGGACGATCGCCTCCGCGCTGCTGCTGGTCGTGCCCTGTGCCGGCCTGGCCTGGGCGGTCAGCCACCCGGAGTTCGGCTACCTGCCGCTGATGCTGATCGCCGCCACCGCCGGCCTCGGCGGCGGCAACTTCGCCTCCAGCATGGCGAACATCTCGTTCTTCTATCCGGAGCGGGAGAAGGGCTGGGCGCTGGGGCTGAACGCGGCCGGCGGCAACATCGGCGTCGCCGTGGTGCAGTTCCTGGTGCCCCAGGTGATCGTGCTGGGCGGCGGGCTCGCCCTGGCCCGGGCCGGGCTGATGTACGTCCCGCTGGCGGTGGCCGCGGCCGCCTGCGCCTACCTGTTCATGGACAACCTGGCGGAGGCGAAGGCGGACGTCGGGCCGGTCTGGTCAGCGCTGCGGCACCGGGACACGTGGTTGATGTCCCTGCTGTACGTCGGCACGTTCGGCTCGTTCATCGGCTACTCGGCGGCCTTCCCGACCCTGCTCACGTCGAGCTTCGGCCGCCCCGACATCGCGCTGGGCTGGGCGTTCCTCGGCGCCGGTGTCGGCTCGGTGTGCCGCCCGCTCGGCGGCCGGCTGTCCGACGCCGTCGGCGGCGCGCGGGTGACGGTGGGCAGCTTCGCGCTGATGGCCGCCGGGGCGTACGCGGCGCTCTGGTCCGTCGAACACCGGCACCTGGGCGTCTTCTTCGCCGCGTTCATGGCCCTGTTCGTCGCCACCGGGATCGGCAACGGCTCGACCTACCGGATGATCTCGAAGATCTTCCTGGTCAAGGGGGAGGATCTCGGCGGCTCCCCGGAGACGATGCTGGCGATGCGACGGCAGGCGGCGGGGGCGCTCGGGGTCATCTCCGCGGTCGGCGCGTTCGGCGGGTTCCTCGTCCCTATCTGCTACGCCTGGGCGAAATCGACCTACGGCGGCATCCAGCCGGCGCTCCGGTTCTACCTCGGGTTCTTCGTCCTGCTGCTGGTCGTCACCTGGGCCGCCTACGTCCGGCCGGGGTCGCGGATGGCCCGGGCCCGGGTGTGACCCGTACCGCTGTCCGGGCCGAGGGGACGCCGGGTGACCCCGTTTTGACCTGCAGACCGGGCGGCGGGTATCGTTGCCTGCTGTTGTACGACATCCAGAGGCGTGCCGCATCAGGTACGCTTGGTCGTTCGTGCGCGCTGGTTCGACCTGGAGAACGGGTCACCTCGGCGCGCGACCCCAGACCGACGACGAGACAAGGTAGACCTGTGCGTACGTACAGCCCGAAGCCGGGTGAGATCGAGCGTCAGTGGCACGTCATCGACGCCTCTGATGTCGTGCTGGGCCGCCTGGCCACCCACGCCGCCACGCTGCTGCGCGGCAAGCACAAGCCGACTTTCGCGCCGCACGTCGACACGGGCGACTTCGTCGTCGTCGTGAACGCGGGCAAGGTCGCGCTGACCGGCAACAAGCGGCAGCAGAAGATCGCCTACCGCCACTCCGGCTACCCGGGTGGTCTGAAGCAGGTCGGCTACGAAGAGCTGCTGGCCAAGCGTCCCGAGCGGGCCATCGAGCTGGCCGTGAAGGGGATGCTCCCGCACAACAAGCTCGGCCGTCAGCTGATCAAGAAGCTGAAGGTCTACGCCGGCGCCGAGCACCCGCACGTCGCGCAGCAGCCGGTGCCGTTCGAGATCAAGCAGATCGCGCAGTGAGCGCGGGCGAAGGAAGCAGCATGACCGACATCACCGTCACCGAGGTCGCCCCCGAGGCCACCGAGGCGCCGGCGCCCGTCGCCCGCGCGCCCCGTGGCGACCGCCCGATCCAGACCGTGGGTCGGCGCAAGGAGGCCATCGTCCGGGTCCGCATCGTGCCCGGCACCGGCAAGATCACCTGCAACGGCCGCGACCTCGAGGCGTACTTCCCGAGCAAGGTGCACCAGCAGCTGATCAAGGACCCGCTGGTGACCGCCGAGAAGCCCGAAGCCTTCGACGTCATCGCCAACCTCCGCGGCGGCGGCACCACCGGCCAGGCCGGCGCGCTGCGCCTCGCCATCGCCCGGGCGCTGATCGTCAGCGAGCCGGACGACCGCCCGGCCCTGAAGAAGGCCGGCTTCCTCACCCGGGACGCCCGGGTCAAGGAGAGCAAGAAGTACGGCCTCAAGAAGGCCCGTAAGGCTCCTCAGTACTCGAAGCGCTGATCAACAGCTGCACGTTGTACTTCTGACGGACGGCCGGGTTCGCCTCCCCGCACGGGAGGTGGCCCGGCCGTCCGCCTTTCCCCTGGAACAGCTCATCGGAGGTTGGCGGGTATGGGCCGGTTGTTCGGCACGGACGGCGTACGCGGGCGGGCGAACGCGGATCTCACCCCGGAGTTGGCGCTCGCGGTGGCGGTCGCCGCCGCGCACACCCTGGCCGAGACGGACAAGAGCCATCCCCCGCTGGCCGTGGTCGGCCGGGACACCCGGGCCAGCGGCGAGATGCTGGAGGCGGCCGTGGTCGCCGGGCTGACCAGCGCCGGCGCGAACGTCGTCCGGGTCGGCGTGCTGCCCACCCCGGCGGTGGCCTTCCTCACCGCCGAGACCAAGGCCGACCTGGGGGTGATGCTCTCCGCGTCGCACAACCCGATGCCCGACAACGGGATCAAGCTCTTCGCCGCCGGCGGGCACAAGCTGCCCGACGAGCTGGAGATGAAGATCGAGGCGGCCGTCGAGGCGAACGCCACCACCGCCTGGGAGCGGCCGATCGGGGCCGGCGTGGGCCGGGTGCACGACCTGCTCGACGGCGCCGACCACTACGTGCAGCACCTGGTCGGGACCGTGCCGCACCGGCTGGACGGGATCAAGGTCGTGGTCGACTGCGCCAACGGCGCCGCCGCGGACGTCGCCCCGGTGGCGTACCGGGAGGCGGGCGCCGAGGTGATCGCGATCCACGCGGAGCCCGACGGCCTGAACATCAACGACGACTGCGGCTCCAACCACATCGACGCGCTGCGCCAGGCCGTGGTCGAGCACGGCGCGCACCTGGGCATCGCGCACGACGGCGACGCCGACCGCTGCGTCGCGGTGACCGCCGACGGCGACGAGGTCGACGGCGACCAGGTGATGGCGATCCTCGCCCTGGCCATGCGGGAGGCCGGCACGCTGACCGGGGACACCCTGGTCGCCACGGTGATGAGCAACCTCGGCCTGCGGCTGGCCATGTCGCGCGAGGGCATCCGGCTGGTGGAGACCAAGGTCGGCGACCGGTACGTGCTGGAGGAGCTGCGCGCCTCCGGGCTGGCCCTCGGCGGCGAGCAGAGCGGCCACATCGTCCTGCCCGCGCACGCCACCACCGGCGACGGCGTACTGACCGGGCTGCACGTGATGGCCCGGATGGCCGCCACCGGCCGGTCCCTGGCCGACCTGGCCGGGGTGCTCACCAAGCTGCCCCAGGTGCTGATCAACGTGCCGGTCGGCGACCGTACCGTCGGCGCGTCGGCACCGGCGGTGCATGCCGAGGTGGAGCGGGCCGAGGCCGAGCTGGGCGAGACCGGCCGGGTGCTGCTGCGCCCGTCGGGCACCGAGCCGCTGGTCCGGGTGATGGTCGAGGCGGCCACCGAGGCCATCGCCCGGGAGGTCGCCGAGCGGATCGCCGAGCAGGTGCGTACCGCCAGCCCGGCCGGCTGACGCTGCGCACCGGACGGTCGCCGTCGGCGGTCCGGCGCGGCGCGTCAGCGCTCACCGGACCGCCGATCCGAGCCGTACCCGTCAGCGGGTTCCGGCCGCCGCCACGGCCCGGCTCAGGGCGCCGGAGGTCACGGCCCGGCTCGGGGCGCCGGGCGTCACGGCCCGGCTCGGGCGCCGGGCGTCACTGCTCGGCGAGCAGCCGGGCGACCGGCATCCGGTGCAGCAGGGCCGCCGGCACCAGCGCGGCCAGCAAGGTGAGGAGGACGCCGGCGCCGGCCACCACGCCGGCGACCAGCGCCAGCTCGCCGGGCAGGTCGCCGACGAGCGCGGCGGCGCCGGCCAGCCCGAGCGCGGCCCCGGTGCCGGCGCCGAGCACGCCCAGCGTGAATCCCTCGTAGGCGATCAGCCGGGCCAGTGCCGCGTCGGTCCAGCCCATGGCGCGCAGGGCGGCCAGCTCGGCCGCCCGGTCCCGGATGTTGAGGTAGAGCACGTCCGCCACGGCGGCCGCGCCCAGCAGGACGGTCGCGACCGCGGCGGTGGTGTCCGCGCCGCGCACGCTGAGCGAGACGGTGTCGCCGAGCAGGCTGCCGACGATGGCCCCGCGGAACGCGTACGCGGCGGCGCCGACCAGCGTCAACGCGGCGACGCCGAGGGCCAGCGCGCCCGCGCCGAGCGCCGTACGCCCGGGGGTGCGCAGCACGTTGACCAGCGCCAGCCCGAGCAGCGCGCGGGGCCGGCGGGCCCGGCCCACCCCGGCCACCGGTGGGCGCAGCGCGGCGGCCGGGTGGGTCCGCGCGGCCCGCAGCGCCGGCGTCAGGCCCGCGACCAGCGCCAGCAGCAGCGCCACCGGTACGGCGAGCAGCGCCCGCCGCCAGTTCACGTCGATGCCCAGGGCGGCGCCGAGCGGGACCGACAGGCCGACGGCCAGCAACCCGGCGGCCAGCCCCAGCGCGGCGACCTCGCCGAGGATGAGCGCGCCGATCCGCCGGGCCGGCCAGCCGAGGCAGGCGAGCACCGCCAGTTCGGAGCGCCGGTCGCGGACGGCGGCGGAGACGGCGTTGGCGAGGAAGAGCACGCAGACCACCAGCACCAGCACGAACAGCACCACGCTCTTGCGGTCCACCGCCTTCGTGATCACCGACGCGACGCCGAGCGCCGACCAGTTCTCCGTCAGCCGCAGTTCCGGGCGGCCGAACGAGCCCGCCGGCAACTCCACCGTCTGCGGGGCGGGAGAGGAGCCGAGGGTGATGTCCACGTCCAGCCCGGTCTCGGTGGCGATCCGCTCGGCGACGAGCCGCACGTGCTCGGCGGAGCGTTCGCTGTAGCCGGCCACGTCGGCGACCCGGACCCGGATGGCGCTGATCGGCGCGGCCACCTGGGGGCTGGCGCTGCCCGCCAGCAGCTTCGGGACGCTGGCCAGGTTGGTCAGCAGCAGCGGCGGGGCGGACAGGTAGCCGGCCGGGTTGCCGCTCGGCTCCAGCGGACGGCCGCCCAGCGTCGCCCGGCTGCGCTCGTCGGCGCCCTCGGCGCGCGGCGGCTCGTACGTCTCCAGCGGCACCTTGCCGACGTCGCTGAACCCGGTCAGCTGCTCCGGGTCGAACAAACCCACCGACCGCCACTGCCGCAGGACGGCGGTGGATCGGGTGGACTGGGGGATGCCGAGCGCGGCCAGCGGCCGGAACGGGATGTCCTCGGTCAGCCAGGGCCGTGCGGTCGCGATGGACCGGTCGGTGCCCACGTAGACGTCCGGGTTGGGGGCCGCGGGCCGGGCCCGCAGCACCCCGTCCGGGCTCCGGTCATAGCTGGCCTGGCCGGGCTGGGCCACCCGGGAGAGCTGCCCCCAGCAGCATTTCGCGCCGTCCGCGCCGCCGCCGAGCTGCGACCGGTACGCGCCCGCCGCGTCCTGCTCGGTGCCGCCGACCGGAACGCTCGGCGCGCCGCGCAGCACGCCGGCCAGGTCCGCCGGGGCGACGTCGGCGATGCTGCCCCGGGGGGTGATCCGGCGCCACGTGGTGCGGATCGCGCCGTCCAGGTAGGGCCGGGCGCTGACCAGTACGGGCAGGGTGTGGATCCGGGAGCCGGCCAGCTGCCTGGTCTGTACGTCGTCGCCGGCCACCAGGGGCCGGCCGCCCACCACCGCGTCGGTGAGCCCGACCAGCCGCTGCTCGGCGTCCGGGTCGACGGCGGCGAGCAGGAACGGCACCGTCAGGGACTGCCGGACGACCAGCCGGTCGGACGACCGGGCCGGCGGCGAGCCGGGGGTCTGCGGGGCGGGGCTCTCGAACCGCCCGTCGGGCAGCAGCCGGAACGCCTGCACCGACCAGGTCTGGCGCTCGGTGAGGGTGGCCATCGAGGGGGCCAGGTACCAGCGCGGGTCGCAGACCGGGGCGCTGCGACCGCCCGGCAGCACCTCGCGCGGCACGTCGCCGCAGAGGTCCGAGGCGTAGCGGCGGCCGTCGCTGTACCGGATGGCGTCGGAGCGGAACCCGCCGGGGTTGTCCGGATACAGCAGCTGGTGCTTCGTCACGTAGACGTAGAGCGGCTCGGCCGGCGCGTGGCTGAGCCCGCGTTCGGCGAGGAAGGCCCGGTCGATCCGGATCACCTGACGGTCCAGCGACGGGTCGACGGCGGCGGTCAGGTCCAGCGGCAGGTCGACCTCGGTGGTGGAGTGGCCGAGCATCGCGATCGGGGCGGCGACGTCCACCCCGGTCACCGTCCTGACCCGCTCGTACTGCTCGCTGGTGATGCCGCCGTAGGAACCCGACAGGTAGTTGGGGCGGACCAGCCCGCGTTCGGCCTCCAGCGGGGTGCGGGTCCCCGCCGGCCGGACCAGGATGTCGTACGCGGCGCGGGTGCCCCGCTGCACGTCGCCGGTGACCGCCAGCCGGGAGGTGGTGGTGGCCCCGGTCAGCACGACGAAGCCGGTGGTGGCCACCAGTACGCCGACCAGCAGGGCGACCGAGCGACCGGCCCGGCCACGGACCTGACGCCAAACGAACCCGAACATCTCGTCCCTTCCTCGTGCCTGCTGGTCTGGTTCGGCCGGACCGGCTACAGCCGGAGCCGGGCCACCCGCTCGTAGGTGTCGGCCGGGTCCTCGCCGGCGGTGAGGTCGGCGTCCTCCACGATCCGCCCGTCGGCGAGCCGGATCAGCCGGTCGCACCGGGCCGCGATGGCCCGCTCGTGGGTGGCCAGCAGGATCGTCATGCCGTGCCGGTCCCGCAGGTCCAGCAGCAGGTCGAGGATCTGGGCGCCGGTGGTCGAGTCGAGGTTGCCGGTGGGCTCGTCGGCCAGCAGCAGCCGCGGCGCGCCCATCAGCGCCCGGGCGATCGCCACCCGCTGCTGCTGGCCCCCGGAGAGCTGGGCGGGCAGGGCGCGTTCCCGGTCGGCCAGGCCGACCGCGGCCAGCAGTTCCCGGGCCCGGGTGGCGTGGTCGGTGCGCCCCCGGCGGGGCAGCACCGGCGCGATCACGTTGTCCAGCACGGTCAGCGCGGGCAGCAGGTGGTAGCGCTGGAAGACGAAGCCGATGCCCTGCCGGTAGCGGGCCAGCGCGCCCCGGCGCAGCGCGGTGACCTCCACGTCGTCCACCGTCACCGTGCCCCGGTCGGCCTGCTCGATCGCGCCGATCAGGTGCAGCAGGGTCGACTTGCCGGAGCCGCTCGGCCCGGTCAGCGCCACCACCGACCCGGGCGCTATCTCCAGCGACACCTCGTCGACGGCGGTGAGCCGCTCGGCGCCGCTGCGGAACTGCCGGACCAGCCCGGCCACGCGGACCGCGCTGCCCGTGATGCTGTCCATGGTCACTCCTCTGCGAGTAGTTGTGCGGTGGGGAGGCGGCGCAGCAGCGCGGCCGGGACGAGCGCGGCCAGGCAGGTGACCAGCACGCCGGCCAGCGCGACGGCCGCCGTCACCAGCGCCAGCGCCGCCGGCAGCGCGCCGACCAGCCAGGCCGCCCCGCCGAGGCCGAGCCCGGCGCCGGTGAGCGCGCCCAGCAGGCCGAGCAGCAGCCCCTCGTAGCCGATCAGGCGGCCCAGCGCCGCGTCGGTCCAGCCGGTGGCCCGCAGCGTGGCCAGTTCGGCGGCCCGGTCCCGGATGTTCAGGTAGAGCACGTCGGCCACCGCGGCGGCACCGAGCAGCACGGTGGCCACCGCCGCCAGGGCGTCCGCGCCGCGCACGCTCAGCGACACCAGGTCGCCGAGCAGGCTGCCCACGATGGCGCCGCGGAAGGCGTACGCGGCGGCGGCCACCAGGGTCAGCGCGGCCACCCCGATGGCCAGCGCGCCCGCGCCGAGCAGCGTGCGACCGGGGGTGCGGACCAGGTTGGCCAGGGCGAGGCCCAACAGGGTGCGCGGCCGGCGTACCCATCCGGCGGCGGCCACCGGCGGACGCAGCGCGGCGGCCGGGTGGGCGCGCGCGGCCCGCAGCGCCGGCGCCAGCCCCGCGACCAGCGCCAGCAGCAGGGCCACCGGTACGGCCAGCAGCGCCCGCCGCCAGTGCACGTCGATGCCCAGGGCGGCGCCGAGCGGCACCGCGAGACCCACCGAGAGCAGGCCGGCGGCCAGCCCCGTCGCGGCGACCTCGCCGAGGATCAGCGCCCCGATCCGGCGGGCCGGCCAACCGAGACAGGCGAGCACCGCCAGCTCCGGGCGGCGGTCCCGGACGGCCGCGGAGACCGCGTTGCCGAGGAAGAGTACGCAGACCACCAGCACCAGTACGAAGAGCACGGCGCTCTTGCGGTCCACCGCCTTGGTGATCACCGACGCGACGCCGAGGGCCGACCAGTTCTCGGTCAGCCGCAGGTCGGGCCGGCCGAACGTGCCGGCCGGCAGCTCGACGGTCTGCGGGGCGGGGGAGGAGCCGAGGGTGATGTCCACGTCGAGGCCGGTGGCCTGGTTGATCCGCTCGGCGACCAGCCGGACCCGCTCGGCCGACCGGTCGCTGTAGCCGGCCACGTCCGCCACCCGGACCCGGATGGCGCTGATCGGCGTGGCGCGCTGCGGGCTTCGCCCGCCTTCGAGCAGCTTCGGGACGCTGGCCAGGTTGGTCAGCAGCAGCGGCGGGGCGGAGAGATAACCGGCGGGGTTGCCGCTCGGCTCCAGCGGCTGCCCGCCCAGCGTGGCCCGGCTGCGCTCGTCGGCACCCTCGGCGCGCGGCGGCTCGTACGTCTCCAGCGGCACCTTGCCGACGTCGCTGAACCCGGTCAGCCGCTCCGGGTCGAAGACGCCCACCGCCGACCAGTACCGGAACGCCGCGGTGTGCCCCTCCTGCAACGCCAGCGGCCGGGCCGTCCGGGAACCCCGGTCGTCGGCGAGCCAGGGGCGGGGCATCGGGTTGTAGTTGAACTGCTGGCCGTACACCTCGGGGGCGGCCGGCGGTTGCGGTTCGGGGCGCAGCGTGCCGTCCGGCAGCCGTCCGTACCGCACGTCGCCGGACTGCACCACCCGCTGCAACTGGCCGTTGCAGCAGCCCGTGTCGCTGATCCCGGCCTCGACCATCGCCCGGTGCCCCTGCGCCACGTCGGCCCGGCGCTCGCCGGCGGGCACGCCCGTCCGGCCACTCAGCGTCCGTTCCAGGTCGAGCACCGAGATCTCGCCGGGGTTCACCCCCGGCAGCCGGCTGAGCCGGGCGGTCAGCGTCTCGTCGACGAAGGGCCGCGCGGTGACCAGGACCGGGAACTCGTGGTTGACCGCCGTGCCGAGCTTGCGGACCTCGACCGCGTCGTCGGCGCGTACCGGCCGGCCGGCGACCACCGCGTCGGCGAGGCCGACCAGGCGTTGTTCGGCCGCCGGTTCCACCGCCGCCAGCAGGAACGGCACGGTCACGGTGTACGCCATGACGAGCCGGTCGGCGGTGGTGCCGGCCTCGTCGTCGGCGGTGGCCAGGACGTGCGGTCCGGCCTCGAACCGGCCGTCGGGTCGCAACCGGACCGCCTCGACCCACCAGTCCTGCCGCTCCGAGTAGGTCCCGCGATCACCGAGCAGGGCCGACCTCGGGTCGCAGATCGGCACGCTCCGCCCGACGGGCAGCACCTCGCGGGGGACCACCCCGCAGGTGGGGTCGACCGGGTACGAACGGCCGTCCGAGTACCGCCAGCGGGTGGCGCTCGACCCGCCGGTGAGGTCGGGGTGCACGAGCGGGTTCTTCGTCACGTACACGTAGCGGGGTTTGCCGGGGGCGGCGGAGAGGCCGCGCTCGGCGCGGAACGTCGGGTCGACCCGGATCACCTGGCGGGCCAGCGACCGGTCCACCGCGTCGGTGAGGTCGAGCGGGGCCGGCACGCCGGTGGTGGAGTATCCGAGCATGGCGATGGGCGCCGCCACGTCGACCCCGGCGACCGCCTCGACCTGCCGGTACTGGTCGAGGGTGATGCCGCCGAAGAGCCCGGAGAGGTAGTTGGGCCGGACCAGCCCGCGCTCGGCCTCCAGCGGGGTGCGGGTGCCCTGCGGCCGGACCAGGATGTCGTACGCGGCGCGGGTGTCGCGCTCGACGGTGCCGGTGACGGCCAGCCGGGAGGTGGTGGTGGCGCCGGTCAGCACGACGAAGCCGGTGGTGGCCACCAGCACGCCGACCAGCAGCGCCACCGACCGTCCCGTTCGGCCACGTAGCTGCCTCCAGATGAACCGGAACATGTCGCGCCTCCCCGTGTGCTGTCCCCACTCTGGGCGATACATTGTCACAATGCAAGGCCCGTCGGGGGGCCCTGCCGGGAACCAATCGGAGGAGACGGTGGCGATCCAGCACGCGGTCCTGGCCCTGTTGGCGCGTGGCCCCAGCTACGGGTACGAGCTCAAGGGCGCCTTCGAGGCGGCGGTCGGGCCGCAGTGGGGGCCGCTGAACATCGGGCACCTCTACCAGATCCTCGACCGGCTCTCCCGAGACGACCTGGTGATCGCCGAGCGGCAGGCCCAGCCGGTCAAGCCCGACCGGGTGGTCTACGAGATCACCGCCGCCGGCCGGTCCGAACTGGACCGTTGGCTCGCCGAGCCCAGCCCGCGCAGCGGCGGCTTCCGGGACGACTTCTTCCTCAAGGTCACCGCGGCGGCCCGCGCCGGCGTGCCGGACACCGTCCGGGCCGTGCTCGGCAACCAGCGCGGCCACCTGATGCGGGAGCTGCGCAACCTCGACGGCCTGCGGCGCCGCGCCGACGACCCGGTGGTCCGGCTGCTGCTGTCGGCGGCCACCCGGCACGTGGAGGCCGACCTCGCCTTCGTCGACGACGCGGAGGCGGCCCTGCTCACCGACGGCGGCGCGACGCTGGCCACCCTGGCGGCCCGCCCGAGCTCCGGCGGCGCGTCGGCCGACCCCGGCCTCGGAGCGGCCCGCGCCGGGTCCGATCCGGGTGCGGTTGTTGTCCCCCCAGCGACAACAACCGCGCCCACGACGCCCGACCCTGGCGAAGAGCCGGCCGACCCGGGCCCCGCCCGCCAGGCCGGCTGACGGCCGGGGACGCTGCCGGGTCGCCGCCGGGCCCGGTGGCTCCCGGGGTTCAGGAGGGCGGGAGGCGGCGGAGGAAGCGGTGCGCCAGGTCGACGACCCGGTCGGCGTCCAGCTCCAGGGCGGGCGCGGCCACCGTCACCTCGGCCAGGGCCGTCCCGGGCAGGCCGGTGTCCCGCCAGCCGGTGACGAACCACGCCCTCTCCTCCTCGGCGAGGGCGAGGTTGGCCGCGTCCAGGGCCGGCGCCGGGTGCGGCAGCCAGAGCCGGAACTGGTGGGTGTGCGGCGGCGCCGGGTGGACCCGCGCGCCGGGCAGCGTGGCCAGCGCCTCGGCCACCACCTTCGCGTGCCCGACGTAGTCGGGTAGCCGGGGCAGCTCCCGGTCCAGGCCGGCGAGCGCGGCCAGCGCCGCCGGCCACTGCTGGAAGAGGTTGCCGCCGTGCCGGTGCCGCCAGGCGCGCGCGTACCGGACCAGCTCGGCCGAGCCGGCCAGCGCCGCCCCGGAGTGGCCGCCGAGGGACTTGTAGAACGAGACGTACGTGCTGTCGGCGAGGGCGGCGATCTCGGCCGCCGAGTGCCCGAGGTGGACGGTGGACTCCCAGAGCCGGGCCCCGTCCAGGTGCACCCGCGCGCCCCGCTCCCGGGCCGCCGCCGCCACCGCGACCAGCTCGTCCCAGCTCGGCAGGACGAAGCCGGCGTCCCGCAGCGGCAACTCCAGCAGCAGCGTGCCGACCGGTTCGTCGAGTGCGGCCACGTCGTCGGCCGTCGGGTTGCGCGGCGCGTCCGCGGTCCGGACCGCCCGCAGGCCGCTAAGCAGCGCGTACGCGTCGCGCTCGTGCACCAGCGGGTGGCTGAGCGGGTGCAGGCCGACCGCCGTACGGCCGGTCAGCTCGGCGCCGTACCGCATGGCGACCTGCTGGGCCATCGTGCCGGTGGGAAAGAAGGCGACCGCCTCGGTGCCGAGCAGCGCGCCCACCCGGCGTTCCAGTTCCTCGACCGCCCCGCCCTCGCCGTAGAAGTCGAGCGCCAGCTCGTCGGTGCGGCCGGCCCCCAGCGCGGCCAGCTGCTCCCGCACCGACGCCGGCCGTACGCCGGAGAGCACGGTGTCGCAGCCGCGCTGCGCGAGCATCCGGCGGGCCCGGTCGGTCACCCGTCCTCCCGCAGCCGGCGCAGCCGGGTGCCGGCCTCGGCCAGCACCTCGGGTCGCTTGCAGAAGGCGAACCGGACCAGCCGCCGGCCCGCCTCCACGTCGTCGTAGAAGACCTGGGTCGGCACCGCCACCACACCGCACCGCCGCGGCAGCGACCGGCAGAACTCGATCCCGTCCCGACCACCGAGCGGGGTTACGTCGGCGGTGACGAAGTAGGTGCCGTCCGGGGTGAACACCTCGAACCCGGCCTCGCGGAGCGCGCTGCCGAGCTGGTCGCGTCGGGCCTGCATGCCGTCGCGGAACCCGGTGAAGTAGTCGTCCGGCAGGGCCAGCGCCACCGCCACCGCCGGTTGCAGCGGCGCGGCGTTGACGAAGGTGAGGAACTGCTTCACCCGCAGCACGGCCGAGACCAGTGGCGCGGGCCCGCTCGCCCAGCCGACCTTCCAGCCGGTGCAGGAGAACGTCTTGCCGGCCGAGGAGATCCGCAGGGTCCGCTCCCGCATCCCGGGCAGCGTGGCCAGCGGCAGGTGCGACGCCGCCGCGTCGGTGAAGACCAGGTGCTCGTAGACCTCGTCGGTGACCGCGTAGGCGTCGTATTCCTGGCAGAGCTCGGCGACCAGGGCCAGCTCGTCGGCGGTGAAGACCTTGCCGGTGGGGTTGTGCGGGGAGTTGAGCAGCACCAGCCGGGTCCGCGGCCCGAAGGCGGCGCGCAGCTCCGCCGGGTCGACCGCGTACCGGCCGTCGGCGCCGGGACGCAGCGTCACCGGCCGGCGGACCGCGCCGGCCAGGGCGATCGAGGCGGCGTACGAGTCGTAGTACGGCTCGAAGCAGACCACCTCGTCGCCCGGCTCGCAGAGGGCGAGGATGCTGGCGGCGACCGCCTCGGTGGCGCCGGCGGTGACCACGATCTCGCCGTCCGGGTCGTACTCCAGTCCCCAGAAGCGGGCCTGGTGCGCCGCGATCGCCGCGCGCAGCTGCGGCACGCCGGGGCCGGGAGGGTACTGGTTGTGTCCGCCGCGCAACGCCTCGGCGGCGGCGGCGAGCATCTCCGGCGGGCCGTCGCTATCGGGAAAGCCCTGGCCGAGGTTGACCGCGCCGGTGCGTACCGCCAGCGCGGACATCTCGGCGAAGATGGTCGTCCCGAACGGCCGCATCCGGGCCACCAGCGGATCGACGTTCGCGGTCGTCACGCCGGTCAGCCTACGGGCCGCCGCTCAGATCGGTCACCTGGGCGCTGCAGTCGGCGACCGGTACCGCACCGGCGGCGGTGTTGCGCGCTCGTTCCACCCCGTCGACCAGCAGCCGGCACCGGATGCCGCCGTCGCCACGCTGCCGGCTGGCGAGCAGGTTGACGGTCGCGCCGGTCGCGGCGATGAGCTCGGCCCGCCACGGCAGCCGGCCGGCCTCGACGGTTTCCGGCGCCCTGCCCTCCACCCAGTACGTGACGCTGACCGGCCCGTCGCCGGTCACCTCGTAGACCACCCGGTGCGCGCCGGCCGACCCGCTCGGCGCCGGGGTGGCCCCCTCCAGCACGCCGGTCAGGTCGTCCGGCCGGGGCGACGCGCTCTGCCCGCTCGCCGCCGTGTGGGCCGGCTCCGGGATGGTCCACACCCCCTGCCGCTGCAGGACGGTGACCAGCGCGACGGCCGCCGCGACCCCGGCGGCAAGCCCGCGCAGCACCCGGCGGGCCGACGGCCGGCGCGGGGTGTCGAACGGGTGCTCCGACAGCCGACCGCCCAGGTCGGCCCACGGGTCCCGGGGGTCCTCCACCGGGCCTCGGCGGGGCGGGGGCGGGGTGGGGTCGGACATCAAGTCGCCTTCCGGGCTTGCTGGCGGATCCGCGACATCCTGCCAAATCCCACCACCGGAGGTCGACCCCCTGCCGGCGCGAGCCAACGGTGCTTTGTCCCCCGGAGGCCCCGGCTCGACCCAATCGCTCAATTCCTGTGCTCGAAAACCCGCCTTGCGAGCACATGGAATGAGCGAAACTCGGCTAGGCTGGCCTTCATGTGTGGAATCGTGGGTTACGCCGGCGCCCGCCCGGCGCTGGGCATCGTGCTCGACGGGCTGCGGCGGCTCGAATACCGGGGCTACGACTCGGCCGGCGTGGCGGTCGTCTGCGACGACGTGCTGCTGACCGAGAAGAAGGCCGGCCGGCTGGCCAACCTGGAGAAGGTGCTGGCCGAGCGCGGGGCGACCGATCCCGAGTCCTGCGCCGCCAGCCCGCTCAACATCGGCGACGGCACCACCGGCATCGGGCACACCCGCTGGGCCACCCACGGCGGCCCCACCGACCGCAACGCCCACCCGCACGTCGCCCCGGACGGCCGCACCGCCGTCATCCACAACGGCATCATCGAGAACTTCGCCAGGCTCCGCGCCGAGTTGGAGGCGGACGGTGTCGAGTTCACCAGCGACACCGACACCGAGTGCGCCGCCCACCTGCTCGCCCGGGCGCTGGCCGACCTGCGCGCCGCCGGCGAGGCCGACGGCCC
Source organism: Micromonospora sp. NPDC050686 (assembly GCF_040654475.1). Classification (NCBI taxonomy): domain Bacteria; kingdom Bacillati; phylum Actinomycetota; class Actinomycetes; order Micromonosporales; family Micromonosporaceae; genus Micromonospora; species Micromonospora sp. NPDC050686. Next base: position 75,579 of record NZ_JBFAID010000006.1, on the reverse strand, counting down.
GCTGCTGCTCTCCTCCGCCATGCGGGTGGTCTGCCAGCGGCTGGAGGGCGCGTTCACGCTGCTCGCCGTCGACGCCGGCATCCCGGGCGCGGTGGTCGGCGCCCGGCGCAACTCGCCCCTGGTGGTCGGCCGGGGCGACGGGGAGAACTACCTGGCCAGCGACGTGTCCGCGTTCATCGAGCACACCCGGGACGCGGTCGAGCTCGGCCAGGACCAGATCGTGCTGATCACCCCGGACAGCATCGAGATCACCGACTTCGCCGGCCGGCCCGCCGCCGGCAAGGACTTCCACATCGACTGGGACGCCTCGGCCGCCGAGAAGGGCGGCTACGACTGGTTCATGCTCAAGGAGATCGAGGAGCAGCCGCAGGCGGTCGCCGACACCCTGCTCGGCCGGCTCACCGAGAGCGGCGAGATCGCCCTCGACGAGGTCCGCCTCAGCGACGAGGACCTGCGCGACATCGACAAGATCTTCATCGTCGCCTGCGGCACCGCGTACCACTCCGGCCTGGTCGCCAAGTACGCCATCGAGCACTGGACCCGGATCCCCTGCGAGGTGGAGCTGGCCAGCGAGTTCCGCTACCGCGACCCGGTGCTCGACCGGTCCACCCTGATCGTGGTCATCTCGCAGTCCGGCGAGACGATGGACACCCTGATGGCGCTGCGCCACGCCAAGGAGCAGAAGGCCCGGGTGCTGGCCGTCTGCAACACCAACGGCTCGACCATCCCGCGCGAGTCCGACGCCGTGCTCTACACCCACGGCGGCCCGGAGATCGCGGTCGCCTCGACCAAGGCGTTCCTCACCCAGCTCGTCGCCTGCTATCTGATCGGCCTGCACCTGGCCCAGGTGCGCGGGATCAAGTTCGCCGACGAGGTGGGCGCGGTGGTCGCCCAGCTCCAGGAGATGCCAAGCAAGCTGCGCGAGCTGCTGAGCCGGATCGAGCCCGTCCGCGCGCTCGCCCGCGAGCTGCGCGCCGAGCCGACCGTGCTCTTCATCGGCCGGCACGTCGGCTATCCGGTGGCCCTCGAGGGCGCACTCAAGCTCAAGGAGCTGGCGTACATGCACGCCGAGGGCTTCGCCGCCGGCGAGCTGAAGCACGGCCCGATCGCGCTGATCGACAAGGGCACCCCGGTGATCTGCGTCGTGCCGTCCCCGGTCGGCCGGGGCATGCTGCACGACAAGGTGGTCTCCAACATCCAGGAGGTGCGGGCCCGGGGCGCCCGCACCATCGTGATCGCGGAGGAGGGGGATGAGGCCGTGGTCCGCTACGCCGACCACCTGATCCTCGTGCCGCGTACACCGACGCTGCTCGCCCCGCTGGTCACCACCGTGCCGTTGCAGGTGCTGGCCGCCGAGATCGCCGCCGCCCGTGGCCACGACGTGGACCAGCCCCGCAACCTGGCCAAGTCGGTGACCGTCGAGTAGCCCACCGGCCCTCCGGGGCGGTCCCCGAGTTGCCGCATCCTGCGCCGTCCCGGGTCGGGTTGGGCCGATTGCCGCATTCTGCGCCGTCCCGGGGCGGTCATCGGCCCAGCACGATCCGGGCCATGCCGTCCAGGGCCGGGTTCGCCGGCTCCCAGTAGCCGGTGTGCCCGTACCGGCCGCTGGGAAAGCGCCGGCCGCCGAACGCCGGGTCGCTGGGGTCGTGCCCGAACCAGAGCTCGTGCCGGTCGTGACCGCGCAGCACCGGGCCGACCGGCGTCTGGTCGAGCAGTGCCCGGCCGAGCAGCTCGGGCAGCGGCCGGGCCTGCCGGATCACGTCGTCCGGCGCGGTGGCCGCCCAGACCTGCCCCGATGGCACCCGCAGCTCCCGGGCCTCGGCCACGCCCACCCCGGGCGAGCCGACGAAGACCAGCGCGTCCGCGCCGAGACCGTGGTCGCGGGCGGCGACCCCGACCACCACCGACCCGTAGCTGTGGCCCAGCACGGTCTGCCGGGCCGGTGCCCCGTCGTGGCTGGCCCGCAGCCCGTCCTGGAAGCGGCTCAGCGCGGGGCCGGCGTCGCGCGCCTGGCCGGAGCGGGCCGCCTGGTCGAGGAAATCCGGCGCGTCGTAGTCCAGCCAGAGCACCGCGGCCGTGCCCGCGGCGGGGGCGAGGGCGTCGCAGCGGGCCAGCACCCGGGCCGCCCGGCCCAGCTCACCCGCGGCACCGGCCAGGTCGGAGGTCATCCCCGGCACGTAGGTCAGCACGTGGTCGGCGTGATCCGGGTCGCCCAGCGCGACGATCGCCCGGCCGTCCCCGGCCGGGTCGAGACCGAGCAGGTACGCCCGCGGCGGCCCGGCCGCCAGCCGGTCGGCCAGCGCGTCCAGCCCGGCCAGGGCCGCCTCGGCGGGACCGCGACCGGGCCGGCCGAGGAACCGGCGCCACCGGGCGAGCAGGACACCCCGGTGCACGCCGAGCAGCAGCCGGTTGGCCTGGTCCCGGGCCGCCACCGGGACCCCGTCGAGCCGCCCGACCAGGTGCGGCTCGTGCCAGACCAGCCACCGGCGCTCGGCCGGGGTGAGCCCGCTCCACCAGCGCCCGACCAGCGCCGGCCCCGCCCCCGCCGGTGGCCGCCACGCCGGGGGCGCCGCCACCCAGCCCGACCCGGCCGCGACGGCCAACTCGGCCAGCCGGCCGGCCGCCTCCCGGTCGGCCCGGTCCGCCGCGGCGAGCGCCGCGCCGATCGCCGTCGACACCTGCGTCACCGTCGGGCCGACCCGGTCCGGCGTGCGGCGGACCGCCGGATCGGCCCGGACCCGGCCGGCCCGGTCGACCGCCACCCCGGCCCGCTCCGCCAAGGCGACCGCCTCGGCCAGCCGGGCCTTCGCCACGCGCAGCCGGTCGGCGAAGACGGCCAGCGTCTGGTCCACCTCGATCAGGGCCGGCCGGATCGCGGCCAGCTCGGCCCGCAACCGGGCGAACCGGTCCTGCGCGGCGCCCGCCGCCGCCCCGGACCAGCCGCCGCGCAGCGCCGCCGCCCCGTCGGCCAGCTCGTCCGCCCGCGCGTCGACCTGGGCGGTCAGCCCGCGCCAGGCGACGCCGGTGGCGTACCAGCCGGCCGGGTCGGCGGACCAGAGCCGCTCGTAGGCCGCGACGGGCGCGGCGGGACGGCCGGTCATCACGCCACCGCCGAGCCCGGCCGCCCGCTCACCGCTCGGTGGCGGCCAGCCGCCGGGCCGCCCGGTCGTCCACCGCCCGGTAGCCGTCGGCGGCCGTGCGGACCGCCCCGGCGCTCTCCGCCAGCCGGCGGCCCAGGTCACCGGCCCAGCCCCGGACCGCCGTCGCCAGGTCGGCCAGCGCCGGGTCGGCCTGCCAGCCCGCCACCTCCGGCGCCGGCGGAAGCCCGCCGGCCAGCCCCCGCACCAGCCGGTACGCGTCGCCGTCGAACACCCCGGCCACCCGGCGCAGCAGGTCGGGATGGACGGTCAGCGGCTCCTCGCTCATGGTCGGACTCCTCGCCCTCGCCGGACATCGACAGCTGCGACGCTAGGCGGTACGGGGACGGTCCCGCCGCCGCTGTGGACGGCGGTCGGCGGCCGTACGCCGGGGTTGTCCACAGGTGTTGCCCGGCGCGGATCCGGCGGCTAATCTCCGGCCCCGCGCGCCGGTAGGGTGGCTTTCGTGATCGTCGCGGTCGGCATCGACGTGGTCCTGGTGGCGCGGTTCACCCGCGCGCTGGAGCGCACCCCGTTGCTGGCGGAGCGGCTGTTCACCGAGGCGGAGCGGTTCACCCGCTCGGGCAACCCGCGCTCCCCGGAGTCGCTGGCCGCCCGGTTCGCGGCCAAGGAGGCGGTGGTCAAGGCGCTCGGCGCGCCGGCCGGGCTGAGCTGGCACGACTGCGAGATCGTGCCCGACCCGGACGGCCGGCCCTGGCTGACCGTGTCCGGCACGGTGGCCGCCGCGGCGGCCGACCGCGGGGTGAACCGCTGGCATCTCTCGTTGTCGCACGACGGCGGGATCGCCTCGGCCATGGTGGTGGCGGAGCGTTGACGGGCCGGCGGGCCGCGGCCCGCCCGGGGGACGGGACGGGTGGCATGAAGCCGGTGTGGCGGGTCGCGGACGTACGCGCGGCGGAGGCGGGCCTGATGGCGACCCTGCCGCCGGGGGCGCTGATGAAGCGCGCGGCGGCCGGCCTGGCCCGCCGCTGCGCGCTGCTGCTCGCCGACCGGGGCGGGGTGTACGGCGCGCGGGTGCTGCTGCTGGTCGGCGCCGGCGACAACGGCGGCGACGCGCTCTACGCGGGCGCGCTGCTGGCCCGCCGCGGGGCGGCCGTGGCGGCGCTGCCGACCACTCCGGGGCGGGCGCACGCCGAGGGGCTGGCCGCGTTGCGCGCCGCCGGTGGGCGGCTGGTGGACCGGCCGCCGGCCACCGTCGACCTGGTGCTCGACGGGATCGTCGGCATCGGCGGGCGGGGCGGGCTGCGGGAGACCGCCGAGCAGCTCGCCGCGAGCCTCGCCGACCGCTGCGGGCGGGACGGCGCCCGGGCCACGGTGGTCGCGGTGGACGTGCCGAGCGGCGTCGCGGTGGACACCGGGCACGTGCCGCCGACCGCCGCCGGCCGGCCCGGCGCGGTCTCCGCCGACGTGACGGTGGCCTTCGGCGCGCTGAAGCCCGCCCTGGTGGTGGGTCCGGCAGCGGCGCTGGCCGGCCAGGTCGAGCTGGTCGACATCGGGCTCGGGCCGTGGCTGCGCGGTACGCCGGCGCTCCAGGTCGTCGAGGGGTCCGACGTCGAGCGGTGGTGGCCCGAGCTGGGCGCGTCGGCGGAGAAGTACACCCGGGGCGTGGTCGGGGTGGCGACCGGCTCGGCGACGTACCCGGGCGCGGGGGTGCTCTCGGTCGGCGGCGCGCTGGCCGGGCCGACCGGCCTGGTCCGCTACGCGGGCGGCGCCCGGGCGGAGGTGCTGCACCAGCATCCGTCGGTGATCGCCACCGGGCGGGTGGCCGACGCCGGCCGGGTGCAGGCGTGGGTCTGCGGCTCCGGGCTGGGCACCGGCGAGGAGGCCGCCGCCGAGCTGCGCGCGGTGCTCGCCGCGCCGGTGCCGGTGGTGCTCGACGCGGACGCGCTGACCATGCTGGTGGACGGGAAGATGGCCGACCGGCTGCGGGACCGGGAGGCGCCGATCGTGGTCACCCCGCACGACCGGGAGTACGCCCGGCTCTGCGGCGAGCAGCCGGGCGCGGACCGGGTCGGGGCCGCGCTGCGGCTGGCCGCCTGGATGAACGCGGTGGTGCTGCTCAAGGGGGACCGCACGGTCGTCGGCACGCCGGCCGGCCGGGCGTACGTCAACCCGACCGGCACCCCGGCGCTGGCCACCGGGGGCACCGGCGACGTGCTGGCCGGCCTGCTCGGCTCGCTGCTGGCGGCCGGGGTGGCGCCGGAGCGGGCGGCGGCCGCGGCGGCGTATCTGCACGGGCTGGCCGGCCGGGAGGCGGCCCGGGGCGGCCCGGTGACCGCACCCGACGTGGCGACCGCGCTACGGCCGGTGGTCGGTCGGCTGGCCGGAACGCACCGCTCCGGGCCGAGGTGATCTACCGGGAAGTAGGCTGGGGCCATGTGGCAGGCCGAGGTACGCGTCGACCTCGACGCGATCCGTGACAACGTGGCCCGGCTGAGGGCGGGCACCAGCGCCGAGCTGATGGCGGTGGTGAAGGCGGACGGCTACGGCCACGGCATGGTCCCGTCCGCCCGGGCCGCGCTGGACGCCGGGGCGGACTGGCTCGGCGTCTGCACCCTGGACGAGGCGCTCGGGCTGCGCCGGGCCGGGATCACCGCGCCGGTGCTGGCCTGGCTGCTCGCGCCCGGGCTGCCGCTGCACGAGGGGGTCGCCGCCGGCGTCGACCTGGGGGTGGCGAGCCTGCCCCTGCTGGACGAGATGATCGAGGCGAGCCGCCGGGCGGACCGCCCGGCCCGGCTGCATCTCAAGATCGACACAGGGCTGTCCCGCGGCGGCGCCACCGTCGCCGACTGGCCGGTGCTGCTGGAGGCCGCCGCGAAGGCTCAGGCCGACGGCCTGGTCGAGGTGGTCGGCGTGTGGAGCCACCTCGTGTACGCGGACATGCCCGGCCACCCCACCACGGACCGCCAGCTCGCCGTCTTCCACGAGGGCCTGGCCATGGTCGAGCGGGCCGGGCTGCGTCCCCGCTACCGGCACCTGGCCAACTCGGCCGCCACGCTGACCCGCCCGGACACCCACTTCGACCTGGTCCGCCCCGGCATCGCCTGCTACGGACTGTCCCCGATCACCGGGGAGCGGTTCGGGCTGCGCCCGGCGATGACCGCCCGGGCCCGGGTGACGCTCACCAAGCGGGTGCCGGAGGGCACCGGCGTCTCGTACGGCCACACCTACACCACCGCCCGGGAGGCGAACCTGGCCGTGGTCCCGCTCGGCTACGCCGACGGGGTGCCCCGGCACGCCTCCAACGTCGGCCCGGTGCAGCTCGGCGAGGTGCGGCGGACCATCTCCGGCCGGGTCTGCATGGACCAGTTCGTGCTCGACTGCGGCGACGACCCGGTGGCCGCGGGGGAGGTGGCGACCCTGTTCGGCAGCGGCGAGCACGGTGAGCCGCTCGCCGACGACTGGGCCGAGGCGGTCGGCACCATCAACTACGAGATCGTCACCCGGTTCGGCGGCAGCCGGGTGCCCAGGGTCTACGACGGCGAGCGCCCGTGAGCGGGAGGAGTGAGCCGGGGTTGCGAGCCCCGCAGTCGCGAACCGAGGTGGCCCCGTGAGCGCGAGGAGTGAGCCGGGTTTGCGAGCCCCGCAGTCGCGAACCGAGGTGGCCCCGTGAGCGCGAGGAGTGAGCCGGGGTTGCGAGCCCCGCAGTCCTGCCGCCGCCGTTCGGGCCGAGCAGCTCAGGTGGCGCGATGAGCTCGGCGCGCCGGTTCCGCGTGCCGCGGCCACGGACCGCCGCCGGCCGGGTCGCCGGGGTGGTCGGGGCCGCGGTCGGCGTGGCCGCCGCCGGGCTCGCCGCCGGCGTGGCCAGCGAGCGCGCCCTGGTCCGCCGGCTCAAGGCCGACCCGACCGACCCGTACGCGCACGAGGTCTTCGGCGACCTGCCCTACGACGAGGCGTACCGGCTGGAGATGCCGGACGGCACCGACATCCACGTCGAGGTGGTGGAGCCGAGGCAGCCGGTCGAGGGGCACCCGACCGTGGTGTTCGTGCACGGATTCTGCCTGGACATGGGGACGTTCCACTTCCAGCGCAAGCTGCTCACCGAGCGCGGCGACTACCGGATCGTCGCGTACGACCAGCCGGGGCACGGCCGGTCCGGCCGGCTGGAGACCGGGGAGTACGACCTCGAACGGCTCGGCCGCACGCTGCGCCGGGTGATCGACGCGACCACCCCGGAGGGGCCGCTGGTGCTGGTCGGTCACTCGATGGGCGGGATGACCATCATGGCGTTCGCCGAGCTGTTCGGCGAGCTGTTCGGCGACCGGGTGGTCGGCACGGTGCTGATGGCGACCTCGGGCGGCCTGCTGGCGGAGAGCAGGCTGGTGGCTCCGGCGCTGCTCAGCCGGGTCGGCGCGCCGGTGCTCTACATGGTCAACAACGCCACCCGGTACGGCGGCACGGTGATCGAGCACGCCCGCAGGTCGACGCAGAACGTGGCCTGGCTGCTCACCCGCCGGCTCGGGTTCGGCACGCCGAAGCCCAGCCCGGCGCTGGTCTCGTACGTCGAGACGATGAACTCCCGGACCTCGGCCGACACGGTGACCCGCTACCTTCGGACGCTGGCCACCCACTCGCGGCTGCCGGCGCTGGCCGCGCTGGCCGGCACGCCGGTGCTGGTGGTGGTGGGTGACAAGGATCTGATCATCCCGGCCGCCCACTCCGACGAGATCGTGCGACGGCTGCCGCACGCTGCGGCGGTCAAGATCCACGAAAGTGGTCACGTGGTGATGCTGGAGCACGCGGACCAGGTCAACGCCGCGCTGACGAGGTTCCTGGAGGGATTGTGAGTCACGTCGTCGAGCTGCCCACCGCGGCCGACACCCAGGGGTTCGGCCGCCGGCTGGCCCGCCTGCTGCGCCCCGGCGACCTGCTGTTGCTCACCGGTCCGCTGGGCGCCGGCAAGACCGCGCTGACCCAGGGCATCGGCGCCGGCCTGCACGTACGGGGCGACATCACCTCGCCCACCTTCGTCATCGCCCGGGTGCACCGGCCGGACCCGGACCGCGGCGGCCGGGTGGCGCTGGTGCACGCCGACGCGTACCGGCTGGGCGACGCCGCCGACCCGCGGGCGGAGATCGACGACCTGGACCTGGACGCCTCGGTGGACGACTCGGTGACCGTGGTCGAGTGGGGTGAGGGCATGGTCGAGCAGCTCGCCGACGCCCACCTGCGGGTCCGCATCGACCGCCGCGACGACGACACCCGGGTGGTGGAGCTGGAGCCGGTCGGCGGCGACTGGGCGGTACGGCTGACGGCCCTCGGCTGAGGTTTGTCGGACCGGCTGCCTAGTCTTCCCGGGACGGTCCCGACAGGCGAAAGGTTGCCGATGCCCGACGACGCCCCCACGCTCGACCTGCTTGCGCTGCTCCCGGAGGCGTGGCACGCCGCGCTCGCCCCGCACCTCGACCCGGCCCGTACCGGGGCCCTGGCCGAGTTCGTCGCCCGGGAATACGCGACACAGACCGTCTTCCCGCCGGTCGAGGACCTCTTCTCCGCCTACCGGCGGTGCGGGCTGGAGCAGTGCCGGGTGCTGATCCTGGGACAGGATCCGTACCACAAGGCCGGGCAGGCGCACGGGCTGAGCTTCAGCGTCCGGGAGGGGGTGAGCGTCCCGCCGTCGCTGCGCAACGTCTTCAAGGAGCTGGGCGAGGATCTCGGCGTGCCGAAGCCGCGCAGCGGCAACCTGGACGGCTGGGCGGCGCAGGGCGTGCTGCTGCTCAACGCGGTGCTCACCGTCCGCCAGGCCACGCCCGGGTCGCACGCCAACTCCGGCTGGGAGGAGTTCACCGACGCCACCATCCGCGCCCTCGACGCCCTGGACCAGCGGGTGGTGTTCCTGCTCTGGGGCGGTTACGCCCGCAAGAAGGCCGCCCTGGTCACCAACCCGCGGCACGTGGTGCTGGAGGCCGGCCATCCCAGCCCGATGAATCCGCGCGGCTTCCTCGGCAGCCGCCCGTTCAGCGCGGCCAACAAGGCCCTCGCCGACGCCGGGCTGCCCACGATCGACTGGGAGCGCACCGCCGGCTGACCCGGCTCAGCCGGCCTGCTGCCGCTGCCGGTGGCGGCGCAGCAGGTCGGCCGCCCGCGGATCGGTCAGCTCCACCTGCACCAGCGGCACCACCCGGTAGCCGCGCCCGCCGTGTCGCACCTCGATGCCCTCCGGCAGCTCGGCGCACATCTGCGCCCGGATCTCGCCGTGCTTGGTCAGCCACCGGTGCTCGCCGGGCTCCTCCGGCTCGATGTGCACCCCGCCCCACTCGGCCCATCGGGCGTTCCACCGTTGCGCGTAACCGGCCTCCAGCCAGCTGGTGAACCGGGCCGAGTCGCGCCAGCGCAGGGCGATCTCGACCGCCTCGGCCGGCACCGGCGCGCCCTGGAGCACCGCCGCGGTCGCGCCGGTGAGCAGGTTCGGCAGGTCGCCCAGCCGGTCGAGGAGCCGGTCCAGCCCGAGGTCGTCGATCACCTCGGCGAGCGGTCGGGAGGCATGCTCGGCCAGCCGGGCGTCGAGATGGGCGTCGAGTGGTTCCACGTCGACGGTGAGCTGCACCTGCATCGCGGCCAGCAACCGTTCGAGCGCCGGCAGGCTGGGGGAACGGTCCCCGCGTTCGACCCGGGCGACCGTGGCCTGACTGACCCCGGCCAACTCGGCCAGTTGGCGCTGGTTCAGCTCGCGGAGCTGCCGCTGCTGACGGATCACCGTGCTCAGCATGGTGCTCAGGCGGGACTCGGGCATCCCGGAATCCTGGCCCACACCGCCGTGAGTCTGATACCTGAGAGTCATCAAAATGACTCTCGGGTATCAAGCTCAATCGCATTCATGCCGGGGCGGGGACTACCGAGCGTGAGTCCGGGTCCGGCAGGCGGGCCGGCGGGCCGGGGGCGTCACGGGTGGTAACCGGTGGGCGGCTACGCTGGCATACCGTGCTCGTACTCGTGGTGGATTCCTCGACCCCCGCGGTGACCGCGGCGCTGGCGGAGGTCTCGGTGGACGGCGTCGCGCTGCGCGCGCACCGCTGCACGGTCGACGCCCGCGCCCACGGTGAGCTGCTCGCCCCGCAGGTCGACGCGGTGCTGGCGGACGCCGGCGCCCAGGCCGCCGACCTGACCGCCGTGGTCGCCGGGCTCGGCCCGGGCCCGTTCACCGGGCTGCGGGTGGGGCTGGTCACCGCCGCGACCATGGGACAGGTGCTCGGCATCCCCACGTACGGCGTCTGCTCGCTGGACGGTGTCGGCCACCCGGCGGCGGCCGGCGAACCGGTCCTGGCGGCCACCGACGCCCGGCGCAGGGAGATCTACTGGGCGGTCTACGACGGTGCCGGGCAGCGGATCGTCGGCCCGGACGTGGACGGCCCGGCGGTCGTCGCCGAGCGGGCCCGCGGGCTCGCGGTCACCGTCGCGGTGGGGGACGGCGCCCAGCGGTACGCCGACGTCCTCGGCCTGCCGGTGCGGGACGAGCCGCGCTACCCGGACCCGGCGGCGCTGGCCCGGCTGGCCGCGGAGCGGATTCGGGCGGGCGCGGCGACGGAGCCGCTGACCCCGCTCTACCTGCGTCGCCCGGACGCCGTGGCGGCGACCGGCCGCAAGCCGGTCCTGCCGTGAGCCGTCCGCCGGTGCGGCTGGAGCGGTTCCGTTGGTGGCACGTCGAGCAGGTGCTGCCGATCGAGGCGGACCTCTTCGGCGCCGAGCAGTGGTCGGCGGCGATGTTCTGGAACGAACTGGCCAACGGTCACTTCTATCTGGTCGCCACCGACGACGGCGGGGCGGTGTTGGGCTACGCGGGGCTCACCGTGCAGGCCGACGAGGCGTGGGTGCAGAACATCGCGGTGCGCCGCGACGCCCAGCGGCGCGGCCTGGGCCGGACGCTGCTGGAGGCGCTGCTCGCCGAGGCGGCCCGGCGCCGTGCCCCGAACGTGCTGCTGGAGGTCGCCGCCGACAACGCGCCGGCGCAGAAGCTGTACGCGGCCTACGGCTTCGAACCGATCGGCGTGCGCCGCGGCTACTACCAACCGAGCAACACCGACGCGCTGATCATGCGGCGCGGGACGGACGGATAGGCGATGGCTGACGAACCCCTGATCCTGGGCATCGAGACCTCCTGCGACGAGACCGGCGTCGGCATCGTGCGCGGGCACACCCTGCTCGCCGACGCGCTCGCCTCCAGCGTCGAGGAGCACGCCCGGTTCGGCGGGGTGGTGCCCGAGGTGGCCAGCCGCGCCCACCTGGAGGCGATCGTGCCGACCATGGACCGGGCCCTCAAGGAGGCCGGGGTGACGATCGCCGACGTCGACGCGATCGCCGTCACCTCCGGTCCCGGGCTGGCCGGCGCGCTGCTGGTCGGCGTGGCCGCGGCGAAGGGCTACGCGCTCGCCGCCGAGAAGCCGGTGTACGGGGTCAACCACCTCGCCGCGCACGTCGCCGTGGACACCCTGGAACACGGCCCGCTGCCCGAGCCGGCGATCGCGCTGCTGGTCTCCGGCGGCCACTCCTCGCTGCTGCGGGTCGACGACCTGGCCACCGGCGTGACGCCGCTCGGGGCCACCATCGACGACGCCGCCGGGGAGGCGTTCGACAAGGTGGCCCGGCTGCTCGGCCTGCCGTTCCCGGGCGGCCCGCCGATCGACCGCGAGGCGCGGGCCGGGGACGCCGCCGCGATCGCCTTCCCGCGCGGCCTCACCGCGGCCAAGGACCTCGCCGCCCACCGGTACGACTTCTCCTTCTCCGGCCTCAAGACCGCGGTCGCCCGCTGGGTGGAGGCGCGGCAGCGGGCCGGCGAGCCGGTGCCGGTGGCCGACGTGGCGGCCTCGTTCCAGGAGGCGGTCTGCGACGTGCTCACCGCCAAGGCGCTGGCCGCCTGCCGGGCCGACGGCATCGAGACGCTGGTCATCGGCGGGGGCGTGGCGGCGAACTCGCGGCTACGGGCGATGGCCGAGCAGCGGGCCGAGAAGTACGGCATCCGGGTCCGGGTGCCTCGGCCGAAGCTCTGCACCGACAACGGCGCGATGGTGGCCGCGCTCGGCTCGCACCTGGTCGCCGCGGGGGTCGCCCCGAGCCGGCTGGACCTGCCGGCCGACTCGGCCATGCCGCTCACCGTGGTCAGTGTCTGAGCCGGGGGAGGGTGCCGTGATCGTACGGATGTGGGAGGCGCGGGCCGAGCCCTACGGCTTCGCCGACCTGATCAGCTGGGTGTGCGACACCGCGCTGCCCGATTTCGAGCACGACCCGTTGCACCTGTCCAGCGAGGTCTTCTCCGCCACCGATCACCGGGTGGTGGTGATCTCCAAGTGGCGGAGCAACCCGCGCCCGCTGCCCGACCCGCCGGCGACGCTGCTCGCCCGGCCGCCGCACTCCTGGGACTTCACCCAGGTCGACCGCTGACCCGGCCGGGGCGGGGTCAGCCGCGTCGCAGCACCCGGTAGGTGGCCAGGCCGGCGGTGCCCAGGGCGGCGAGGAAGACCAACCACACGACCGTGGTGCTGACCCCGGTCGACGGGCCGACGGGGGCGCCGGCCCGGGCGGCGGCCAGCAGCGAGTCGCTCTGCGCGGGCGGCAGCGCCGCCGGCGGGAGTTGCTGCCAGCGGACCAGACCGGTGCTCTCCAGCATCGTCATGTGGTCACCGACGAACTTGTTCGCCTCCTCGGCGAGCTTGCGCACGATCGGGTCGCGGGTGCTGGCCCGGACCGCCCCGATCACCGGGAAGATCTTGCCGTGCGCGACCCGCAGCCGGGTGACGAAGATCTGGTCGAACTGGGCGCCCCGGGCCTCCTGCATCTCGCCCAGCCACCCCTTCTGCTCGGCGGTCGGGTCGGTCGGCAGGGTCGTTCCCAGCTTGTTGGCGGCGTCCACCACCAGTTGGTCGAGGACGCCGTGCTGCCGGGAGATCTCCGCGCCGATCTCGCGGACCTTGGCCGACTGGCCCTTCTCGGCCGCCATCTGCCCGGCCGGCATCTCCCAGAGCCCGGCCAGCCGTACGCCGTTGAGCAGGGTCATGTCGGCGGCGTTGAGCTGGGCCCCGGGCGCCGCCACCGCCGCGCCGGGCAGCGCGCCCAGACCGGCCAGTACCGCCACGAGCAGGACGGCCGCCCGGCGGAGCCGGTGCCCGGGTCGACGACGTACGGAATCCAGCGGTGCCATCCTGCGGTGCCTCCTCCTGGCGGGCCTGACCTGATCGACCCGGCGGCCACCGGCCGCCCGTCGCCCACTGGTACGGCCCCGCCCGCCGATCGGTTCACCGGCGCACCCGCAATTCCTCATTACCAAGAACTCTTTGCAAAGACGTCTTTGCAAAGGTATGTTGCGACACATGACGCCTCAAGAGATCCGGCCGGACGCGACCTCGCTGCGGGGGCTCGCCCACCCGCTGCGGGTGCGCATGCTCAACCTGCTCCGCGAGCAGGGCCCGGCCACCGCGACACTGCTCGCCGTGCGGCTCGGCCAGTCCACCGGCGCCACCAGCTACCACCTGCGCCAGCTCGCCCAGTACGGCTTCGTCGAGGAGGATCCCGGCCGGGCCGCCGGCCGGGAGCGCTGGTGGCGCGCGGCGCACCGCAACACCGTGCTGGAGGGCGACGTGGGGCAGGCCGCGCCGGTCGAGACGGAGACCTACCTGCGGGCCGTGGCGGCGGCGTACGCCGAGCGGGTCGACCGCTGGTTGGGCGAGCTGCCGGCGCTGCCCCCCGCGTGGAGAGAAACCTTCACGCTCAGCAACTGGCGGCTGCGGCTCACCACCACCGAGGCGGCCGAACTGCACGGCCGGCTGTTCGCCCTGCTGGAGAGCTACCGGCGCGACGCCCCGGACGTCGAGGCGCCGGCCGACGCCGAGTCCGTGATGGTGCAGGCCCAGGTGATGCCCTTCCTGCGCCCTGCGGAGGACCGCCCCACCGAGGACGAGGGGCGCGGCGAGGGGGCGGACCGGTGAGCCGGCGCAGGGGCCCGCTGGTCGGCCTGCTCGCCGCCGAGCTGATCTCGCTGACCGGCACCCGGATGAGCATGGTGGCGCTGCCCTGGTTCACCCTGACCACCACCGGCAGCGCGGGCCGGGCCGGGGTGGTCGCGTTCGCCGAGATGCTGCCGTACGTGCTGGCCTGTGGGCTCGGCGGGCCGCTGCTGGACCGGGTCGGGCACCGGCGGGCGAGCGTGTCGGCCGACGTGGCCAGCGCTGCGGTGCTGGTGGCCGTGCCGCTGCTGTACCACGCCGGGCGGCTCGATTTCGGCCTGCTGGTCGCGCTGATCGCGCTGGTGGGGCTGCTGCGCGGGTTCGGCGAGACGGCGAAGCGTGTCATCTTCCCGGACGCGGTGGCGGTGTCCGGGATGGCGCTCACCCGGGCCACCGCCCTGCACGACGGGCTGGGCCGGCTCGCCACGCTGCTGGGCGCGCCGCTGGCCGGTGTACTCATCGCGGTGCTGGACGCTCCGACGGTGCTGGCGCTGGACGCGGCGAGCTTCCTGCTCGCCGGTCTGGTGCTGGTCGCCCTGGTGCCCGCCGCCCTGCGGCCTCCCGCGGACCCGGCGGTCGTGCCGGCCAGGGCGGCGGCGGGTTCGGCGGCCGTGGCGCCTGCGGGCCGGCTCGCCGGCTACCTCGCCTCGCTGGCGGAGGGGCTGCGGTTCCTGCTGCGGGACCGGCTGGTCCGCGTGGTGACCGTGCTGCTCTTCGTGACCAACCTGGCCGACGCCGCGTACGGTGCGGTGCTCGCCCCGGTCTGGGCGCGGGAGGTGGTCGGGTCCCCGGCGGCGCTCGGCGTGCTCTCCGCCACGTTCGCGGTGGGTGCGGTGCTCGGGAACGTGGTCTTCACCGCGCTCGCCCCCCGGGTGCCGAGGTTCGCCACCTTCGCGGTGGGCTTCGTGCTCGGCGGGGCGCCCCGGTACGTGGCCCTCGCCCTGGTGGACCGGCTCTGGGCGGTCTACCTGATCTCGTTCGTGGCCGGTCTCGGGCTGGCCGCGATCAACCCGATCCTGGGCGCGCTGACGTACGAGCGGATCCCGGCGGCGCTGCGGGCCCGGGTGCTCGGGCTGGGGCACGCGATCTCCTGGGGCGGGATCCCGCTGGGCGGCCTGCTCGCCGGGTTGCTCACCGACAGCTCCTCACTCGTGGTGGCCGCCCTGGTGTTCGGTGGGGCGTACCTGGCGGTGACCGCGTGGCCGCTGCTCAGCCCCGCGTGGCGGCAACTGGACCGGCCCGACGGCCCGAACCCCGCCACCGACCTGCCGGTTGCCCAGCCGCACGCCGGCCTCCCAGCCGACCAGGAGCCGCTCGCGGACGGCCGAACGACCGCCGCCCGCTGACGGTCTGTCATGTCGATCATGGTGTTGGCGGGGGAGTCGGCATTTCCCCGCCAACTTCATGATCAACGCGTGTTTGGCCGGGTCGGGCGGGCCGGGGCTGTGACGGGGGTTACTTGGCGGTAGGGTGCGGCACCCATATTGCCGCATTGTTACGAAATTGCTCTGCCTGGCGGTTGCAGATCATGTCCCGGCCGCAATACGTTGCCGACGGCAACAAAAAACGTTGCGAGGCCCTCGACCCCTCCGGAGGAGTCCATGACGTTGGCGAGGCGGTGCGAACGATGAGCGACGCGCCCATCCTTTTGGAGATGCGTCGCATCACCAAGGAATTCCCCGGTGTCAAGGCTCTCTCCGACGTCAACCTGGTGGTGCGCACCGGAGAGATCCACGCCATCTGTGGCGAGAACGGCGCCGGCAAGTCCACCCTGATGAAGGTCCTCAGCGGGGTCTACCCGTACGGCTCGTACGAGGGGCAGATCCGCTACCAGGGCGCGGAGACCCGGTTCTCGGACATCCGGGCCAGCGAGCAGGCCGGGATCGTGATCATCCACCAGGAGCTCGCGCTCATCCCGAACATGTCGATCACCGAGAACATCTTCCTCGGCAACGAGCCGCGGCGCCGCGGCGCGATCGACTGGAAGGGCGCGAACCGGATGGCGCTGGACCTGATGGCCCGGGTCGGCCTCCAGGAGGACCCGGACACCCTGGTCAGGGACATCGGCGTCGGCAAGCAGCAGCTGGTGGAGATCGCCAAGGCGTTCGCCAAGGACGTCAAGCTGCTCATCCTGGACGAGCCGACCGCCGCCCTGAACGAGGCCGACTCTCAGCACCTGCTGGACCTGCTGCGCGGCTTCCGCTCGCGCGGCATCACCTCGATCATGATCTCGCACAAGCTCAACGAGATCGAGGCGATCGCCGACCAGATCACCATCCTGCGCGACGGCCGGACGGTGGAGACGCTGGACGTCAAGGCCGACGGCGTCGACGAGGACCGGATCGTGCGGGGCATGGTCGGCCGGGAGCTGAGCAGCCGGTTCCCGGACCACACCCCGAAGATCGGCGAGGTTTTCTTCGAGGTCCGCGACTGGAACGTCCGGCACCCGATCTCCGCCGAGCGCAAGGTGTGCAAGAACGAGAGCTTCGTGGTCCGGCGCGGCGAGATCGTCGGCTTCGCCGGCCTGATGGGTGCCGGCCGCACCGAACTGGCGATGAGCGTCTTCGGCCGCTCCTACGGGGTGTACGAGTCCGGCACGATCATCAAGGACGGCAAGGAGATCGTGCTGAAGTCGGTGGCGGACGCGATCGCCCACGGGCTCGCGTACGTCAGCGAGGACCGCAAGGCGATCGGCCTCAACCTGCTCGACGACATCAAGGCGTCCACGGTGGCGGCCAAGCTGTCCAAGATCTCGCGGCACGGCGTGCTCGACGAGGTCGCCGAGTACAAGGCAGCCGAGGGCTACCGCCGGGAGTTGCGGACCAAGGCCCCGACGGTGGACGAGAGCGTCTCCAAGCTCTCCGGTGGCAACCAGCAGAAGGTCGTCCTGGCGAAGTGGATGTTCACGGACCCGGACCTGCTGATCCTCGACGAGCCGACCCGCGGCATCGACGTGGGCGCCAAGTACGAGATCTACGCCATCATCCAGCGGCTCGCCGACCAGGGGAAGGGCGTCGTCGTCATCTCCTCGGAGCTGCCCGAGCTGATCGGGCTCTGTGACCGCATCTACACCGTCTTCGAAGGCGCCATCACCGGCGAGATCGCCCGGAAGGACGCGGACCCGGAGACCCTCATGAAGCAGATGACCTCGACCAAGAGGATGCAGACAGCATGAGCCGCTACAAGGACCTGCAGAAGAACCTCTTCGGCGGCACCACGTCGAACGCCCGGCAGTTCGGGATGATCTTCACGCTGGTGGCGATCGTCGTCCTGTTCCAGATCCTGACGGACGGGCTGACGCTGCGGTCGGACAACCTGATCGCCTTGTTCCAGCAGAACTCGTACATCCTCATCCTGGCCATCGGCATGCTGATGGTGATCGTCGCCGGGCACATCGACCTGTCGGTCGGTTCGGTGGCGGCCTTCACCGGCATCCTGGTGGCCAAGTCGATGTTCGAGTGGTCGCTGCCCTGGCCGGTGGCCATCCTCTTCGGGCTGGCGATCGGCGCGGCGATCGGCGCCTGGCAGGGCTTCTGGGTCGCCTACATCGGCGTCCCGGCGTTCATCGTGACGCTGGCCGGCATGCTGCTGTTCCGGGGCGGCAACCAGTTCATCGGCAACGCGAACACCATCCCGGTGCCGGAGGGCTTCCGGGTGATCGGCTCCGGGTTCCTGCCCGAGGTCGGGCCGAACACCGGCTACAACAACCTGACCCTGCTGCTCGGCCTGGCCGCCTGCGTGGCCGTGGTGTGGCGCGAGTTCCAGGCCCGCCGTACCCGCCGGGAGATGGACGCCGACCCGGCCCCGATGTGGATCTCGGTGCTCCGGATGGCGGTCATGGTCGGCGTGATCGTCTTCGTCACGCTGCGCTTCGCCAGCGGTCGGGTCGGCACCAGCTTCCCGGTCTCCGGCATCATCCTGGTCGCGCTGATGCTCGCGTACTCCTTCTACACCCGCAACACCGCCGGCGGCCGGCACATCTACGCGGTCGGCGGCAACTCGCGAGCCGCGGAGCTCTCCGGTGTGAAGCTCAAGCGGGTCAACTTCTTCGTCATGATGAACATGTCGACCCTGGCCGCGCTGGCCGGCATGATCTTCGTGGCCCGCTCGGCGGCCTCCGGGCCGCAGGACGGCAACGGCTGGGAGCTGGACGCGATCGCCGCGGTCTTCATCGGCGGCGCGGCCGTCTCCGGCGGCATCGGGACCATCAGTGGCTCCATCGTCGGTGGTCTGGTCATGGCCGTGCTCAACAACGGCCTGCAACTGCTGGGCGTCGGCACCGACCGCGTCCAGATCATCAAGGGCCTGGTCCTGCTGCTGGCCGTCGCGCTCGACGTCTACAACAAGAGCCAGGGACGCTTCTCCATCATCGGCAGCCTCACCCGCAACTTCCGCCGAGACCCACCCGGCACGCCCCCGTCCCCGCCAGCGTCGACGGCGGATCGCGAGCCTGCCCCGACGACGGTGTCCAGCTGACGGCACCGTCACCCCGTATCACCTCTGCAGAAGGGCATCACCTCCTCATGCGAAACTTCCTCGCCAAGACGGTGGCCGTCGGTGCCATCGCCGCGCTGGCCCTGACGGGCTGTGGTTCCGGCCGGGACGGCGACTCGGGCAGCGGCTCGGGCGACTCGGCCAAGGGCTTCCCGGCCGACTCCCTGATCGGTGTCGCCCTGCCCTCCAAGACCTCGGAGAACTGGGTCCTGGCCGGTGACCTGTTCACCAACGGCCTGAAGGAGGCCGGCTTCAAGAGCGACGTGCAGTACGCCGGCGCGTCGACCACGGTCGCCGACCAGCAGGCGCAGATCACCGCCATGGTGACCAAGGGCGCCAAGGTCATCGTCATCGGCGCGACCGACGCCGCGCAGCTCTCCACCCAGGTCGCCGCGGCGCACCAGGCCGGCGCGAAGGTCATCGCCTACGACCGCCTGATCACCAACACGCCGGACGTGGACTACTACGTCGCGTTCGACAACTTCAAGGTCGGTCAGCTCCAGGCCCAGGCCCTGCTGGAGGGCATGAAGGCCAAGAAGCCGAACGGCCCGTACAACATCGAGCTCTTCTCCGGCTCGCCGGACGACAACAACGCCGGGGTCTTCTTCAACGGCGCGATGGACGTGCTCAAGCCGGAGATCGACAAGGGCAACGTGGTCGTCGCCTCGAAGCAGACCGACGTCAAGCAGACCGCCATCCAGGGCTGGAAGGCCGAGGGTGCGCAGGCCCGCATGGACCAGCTGCTGACCTCGACGTACGGCAGCAAGGAGCTGGACGGCGTGCTGTCCCCGAACGACACCCTGGCCCGGGCGATCATCACCTCGATCAAGGGTGCCGGTAAGCCGATCCCGGTCGTCACCGGCCAGGACTCCGAGGTCGAGTCGGTCAAGTCGATCATGGCTGGCGAGCAGTACATGACGATCAACAAGGACACCCGCAACCTGGTCAAGGAGACCATCGCCATGGTCCAGGCGCTGCAGAAGGGTGACGCTCCCGAGGTGAACGACAAGGAGTCGTACAACAACGGCAGCAAGGTCGTCGAGACCTACCTGCTCCCGCCGGTCGCCGTCACCAAGGCCAACGCGGCCGAGGCGTACGCCAACGACCCGAAGCTCGCGCCGCTCACCAAGTGAGCTGAGGAAGTTCAACGACGCGAAGGGTCCCGGGGTCATCGCTCCGGGACCCTTCGTCGTCATGGTGCCCGGTTCGAGCGCACGATTCGCAAGGAGGCCGACGCCGGTGGAACCCAAGCACCCTGGGCTTCCCCGTCCCCGCCGCGCCTCGAAACGGCTGCTGCCGTCCCCGGGTGGCAGCCAGGAGGAGATCCGCCGGCAGAATCTCGGCGCCGTGCTGCGCCACGTCCACCTGCACGGCCCGACCTCCCGCGCCGAGCTGACCAGCGGGCTCGGGCTCAACCGCAGCACCATCGGCGCGCTCGCCTCCGACCTCGCCGCCATCGGCCTGGTCACCGAGGAGGTGCCGACCGGCGCCCGCCGCGCCGGCCGCCCGTCGCTGGTGGTCCGCCCCAGCTCCGACCGGGTGTACGCGTACGCGCTGAGCATCGAGACCGACCGCCTCCGGGCGGCCCGGATCGGCCTCGGCGGCCTGATCCTGGACCTGCGCGAGGCGAGCCGCCCCCAGGCCACGCCCGCCTTCGAGGCCGTACGCCCGCTGGCCGGCCTGGTGCGCGACATGGAGCGGCGGATCACCATCGACGGGCGGTGCGTGGGCGGCGCGGTCGCGGTCACCGACGCCGTCCGGGTCGCCGACGGCACGGTCCGGCCGGGCGGCGCCGACGAGCGGCTCGGGGCGGCCCTCGCGGCCGAGTTCGCCGTCTGCGCCGGCTTCGTCACCGGTGACCTGGCCGACATCGCCGCCGTCGCCGAACACGTCCGGGGGGTGGCGACGGACAGCACGCATCTCGTCTACCTGCACGGCGACGTCGGGGTCAGCGCCGGCCTCATCGTGGACGGCCGGCTGGTCGTCGGCCACCGAGGGCACAGCGGCAAGGTCGGTCACATGGTGGTCAGGCCGGACGGACTGCCGTGCGGGTGCGGCTCGCGCGGCTGCTGGGAGACCGAGGTGGGCGAGGCGGCGCTGCTGCGGCACGCCGGTCGGGCCGCGGGCCGGCGGGACGCCGTACGCGAGATCCTGGCCGCGGCGGCCGACGGCGAGCCGGTGGCCCGCGCCGCGGTCGACCGGGTCGCCGAGTGGCTCGGCTTCGGCGTCGCGAACCTGGTCAACGTCGTCGACCCCGACGTCGTCGTGTTCGGCGGGTCGCTGCGCGCCGTCTACACCCTCGGCGCGGACGCGGTCCGCCGCCGGCTGGGCGAGACGGCGCGGCCCGGGACCCGGCAGCACGTCCGGCTGCGGGCCGCGGCGCTGGACCGGGACGCCCCGCTGATCGGCGCGGCCGAACTCGCCTTCGAGCGGCTGCTGGCCGATCCGTTGGGCTCGCGGCCGGCCGGCTGATCAGGCCGTGGCGAGCGGCGCGGTCACCGCGCCGGTCAGGTCGACCAGGTCGGTCGGGCTCAGTTGCAGTTGCAGGCCCCGCCGCCCCGCCGAGACGTAGACGGTCGGCTGGGCCAGCGCGGACGCGTCGACCACGGTGGGCAGGCGCTTGCGCTGCCCGAGGGGGCTGATCCCGCCGCGGACGTACCCGGTGGCCCGTTCTGCCGCCGTCCGGTCCGCCATGGCGGCCCGTTTGCCGCCGGCCGCCGCCGCCAGCGCCTTCAGGTCGAGTTCGCCGGTGACCGGCACCACCGCGACGGTCAGCGCGCCGTCGACCTCGCAGACCAGCGTCTTGAAGACCCGCTCCGGCGGCACGCCGAGGGCCGCCGCGACGAGGGCGCCGTAGTTCGGGGCGTCCGGTGACACGTCGTACGGGTGGGTGCTGTGGTTGATCTTCCGCTTCGCAAGCAGCGCGGTCGCCGGCGTGCCCTGTCCCGCCATGACCGACAAGCTACTGCGGCTCTCGCCGGCCTTCATCCGGTTTTCGTGAGCGCGGCCCGTGCCGTACAGTCTCCCTAATAATGTATCGATCGACACAGAAATGAGGTCGACGTGGATCCACTTGCCGGAAAGGCAGTCCTGGTCACGGGGGGTAGCCGGGGCATCGGTGCCGCCGTCGCGGTGCGGCTCGCGCAGGACGGCGCGGACGTCGGGTTGACGTACCTGCGTGCCGAGGACCGGGCGCAGCAGGTCGTACGGCGGATCACCACCCTCGGACGGCGCTGCCTCGCCGTCCCGGCCGACAGCGGCGACCCGGCGGCCCTCGCCGCCGCCGTGGACCGGGTGGCCGCCGAGTACGGTCGCCTCGACATCCTGGTGAACAACGCGGGCGTCTTCCCGTACGGGCCGATCGAAGAGACGTCCATCGAGGACGTGGACCGGGCTCTCGCGGTCCACGTACGCGGGGTGTTCGTGGCGGCGAAGGCCGCGCTCGGGCACATGGGCCACGGCGGGCGCATCATCAACATCGGCAGCTGCTTCGTGGACCGGGTCCCCTACCCGGGCCTGAGCCTGTACGCGATGAGCAAGAGCGCCCTGGTCGGGCTCACCCGCGCGCTGGCGCGTGACCTGGGCCCGCGCGGCATCACCGTCACGGTGGTGCACCCCGGCTCCACCGACACCGAGATGAACCCGGCCGACGGCGAGAGCGCCGACGTCGAGCGGGGATACATCGCACTGGGCCGGTACGCCGAGCCCGACGAGATCGCCGCCACCGTCGCGCACCTCGCCGGACCCGGTGGGCGCTACATCACCGGCGCCTCGATCGCCGTCGACGGCGGCTTCGCGGCCTGAAGGGGGCAACCATGACCTGGCTGCTGCTGGTTGTCGCCGGCCTGCTGGAGATCGTGTGGGCGCTGGCGCTCAAGCACACCGACGGCTTCACCCGACTGTGGCCGAGCCTGCTCGCCGGCTCGACGGCGCTGCTGAGCTTCGTCCTGCTGTCGCTGGCGCTCAGGGACCTGCCCGTCGGCACGGCGTACGGCGTCTGGGTCGGCATCGGCGCCGTCGGGGTGACGCTGGCCGGTATCCTCGCCTTCGGTGAAAGCGCCACCCCACAACGACTGATCTTCATCGCGCTCGTCGCCGTCGGGATCATCGGCCTGAAGGCCTCGGGGGGCTGACGGCGGAAGGGCGGTGCTGGTGGGTAAACGGGGTCGCCCCCGCACCTTCGACCGGACCGTCGCGCTGCATCGGGCGATGGACGTCTTCTGGCAGCGCGGGTACGAGGGCGCCAGCATGACCGACCTCACCGGCGCGATGGGCATCGCCTCACCCAGCCTCTACGCGGCCTTCGGCAGCAAGGAGAAGCTCTTCCGGGAAGCGGTGTCGCTGTACAACGAGGTGGAGGGGCGCGTCCCGCAGCAGGTGCTGCGCGACGCGCCCACCGCCCGCGAAGGGATCGCGGGGTGGTTGCGGCACCACGCGCGGGCCTACCTCGATCCGGCCCGCCCCACCGGCTGTCTGGTGGCGCTGGCCGCCACCACGATCAGCGCGGAGAACGAGCCGGTGCGCCAATTCGTCGCCGAGTGCCGCCAGGCCGACGTCGCCGACATCAAACGTCGGCTCGACCGCGGTGTCGAGTCCGGCGACGTGCCCGCCAGCACCGACACGGCAGCCGTGGCCGAGTACTTCTACGCGGTATCGCTCGGCATGGCCGTCCGCGCCCGCGACGGCGTATCGGGCCGGACGTTGCACGCGATCGCCGAGGCCGCGCTCGTTGCCTGGGACCAGGTGCTGGACGCGGCACGCGACTAGGGTCGCCGGCCGTGCTCGCCGGTCACCGGCCGGCAGATCAGCGCGGTGGGTGCGCCGGCCACCCGGGTGAGGACCAGGGTGGCGGCCAGGTCGCCGGTCAGCCTCAGGTCCCGGCGGAGCCGCTCCGGCTCCAGCGCCGACCCGCGCTTGAGGATCTCCAGCCGTCCGATTCGTCGCTCCCGCAGCAAGGCCCGCAGCCGCTTCAGCGAGAACGGCCGCACGTCGGTCACCTCCAGGCAGCGCGCGTACGGGGTCGCCGTGGCGCTGTCCGCGTACAGGTAGGCGATGGCCGGGTCGGCCAGGGTGGCGTCCAGTTCCCCGGCCAGCTCGGCGACCAGGTGGGCGCGGACCACCGCCGGGCCCGGGTCGTACAGGAAGCGGCGGACGGGGCCGACCGGCGCCTCGGCGGTGCCCGGGCCGGTCAGTTGCGCGGCACCCGGGTGACAGGCGGGGGCCCCGCCGCTACCAAATGCGTTAACAGGGGGCCCCGCCTTACCACTAAGCAGGGTGGCGCGGCGGGGGACCTCGGCCAGCCGGCCGCACCAGAGGGCCGCCTCCACCAGGTCGCCGTCCACGCTGACCCACTCCGCCTCGGCGCCGGCCGGGATCAGCGCGTGGTCGAGCCCCGGGGCCACCTTGACCACGGTCCGCGGCACCCGCTCGGCGAGCGCCGTGACGAAGTCCCACGGCGGGGAGTACGCGTTCGGGTCGAAGATCCTCCGCCCGGTGCCCGCCCTGCGCCGTGCCGGGTCGCAGAACACTCCGTCGACCGTGGAGACGTCGAACGCCGTGGCGTCGCCGCACTCGACGGTGAACAGGTCGGCCACTCCGGCCGCCTCGGCGTTGGCGGCGGCCATCGCGGCGGTCAGCGGGTCGGCCTCCACCCCGTACACCCGGATGCCGGCGCGGGCGGCGGCGAGCGCGTCCGCGCCGAGGCCGCAGCCCAGGTCGGCCAGGGTGCGTACCCCGGCGGCCCGCAGCCGGGCGGCCCGCCGGTCGGCGACCACCCGGCGGGTGGCCTGCTCCAGGCCGGCCCGGGTGAGGAACATCGCCCCCGCCCCGGGCCCGAACTTGCCGGCCGCCCGGCGGCGCAGCTCGGCCTGGGTGAGCGCGGCGGCGGCCAGCCCGGCCGGCACGCCGGCGGAGCGGAGCGCGGCCGCCGCGGTCAGCGGGTCGCCGCCGGCCACTTCGGTCGCCGCGGCGAGCGCGGCCGACCCCTCGGCGGTACGCAGGGCAGCGAGCTGATCCAGATCCACCCGTCCATTCTCCGACCCGGTGACGGAGGCGACACGGCGGCTCGGCGTTGGCACTCTCCTTGACGGAGTGCTAGCCGAGGAATAACCTGCGATTAGCACTCTCACCCTGAGGGTGCCAACGCCCGGGCCTCGCGTCCGGGGGTTGAACGCCAGGCGGACCGGCACCCGCGACGACGGCCCCGCCCGGTGGCATGTGGCAGATTGACGCTGGTCGGCATGCCGGCCAGCAACGAAACCAAGTACCCCAGGAGGGTATGCCCGTGACTACCGCGACCAAGGTTGCGATCAAGCCGCTCGAGGACCGCATCGTGGTCCAGGCGAACGAGGCCGAGACCACCACCGCCTCGGGCATCGTGATCCCCGACACCGCCAAGGAGAAGCCGCAGGAGGGCACCGTGCTCGCCGTCGGCCCGGGCCGCGTCGACGACAAGGGCAACCGCGTGCCGATCGACGTCAAGGTCGGCGACACCGTCCTCTACTCGAAGTACGGCGGCACCGAGGTCAAGTACGCCGGCGAGGAGTACCTGGTGCTCTCCGCCCGCGACGTCCTCGCGGTCATCGAGAAGTAAGCAACCGATCAGTGACGCTGCCCCGGTCCGGCTCGCCGGGCCGGGGCAACGTCGCTTCGAAGGGATACTGATGGCGAAGATCCTGAGCTTCTCGGACGACGCCCGGCACCTGCTGGAGCACGGTGTCAACGCCCTCGCGAACGCGGTCAAGGTCACTCTCGGCCCGCGCGGGCGCAACGTCGTCCTGGACAAGAAGTTTGGTGCGCCCACGATCACCAACGACGGCGTGACGATCGCCAAGGAGATCGAGCTCACCAACCCGTACGAGAACCTCGGCGCGCAGCTAGTCAAGGAGGTGGCGACCAAGACCAACGACGTCGCCGGCGACGGGACCACCACTGCCACCGTGCTGGCCCAGGCCATGGTGCGGGAGGGCCTGCGCAACGTGGCCGCCGGCGCCAACCCGACCGGCCTGAAGCGGGGCATCGACGCGGCGGCCACCAAGGTCTCCGAGGCGCTGCTCGGCAAGGCCGTTGACGTCTCCGGCAAGGAGTCGATCGCGCACGTCGCGACCATCTCCGCGCAGGACGCCACCATCGGCGAGCTGATCGCCGAGGCGATGGAGCGGGTCGGCCGCGACGGTGTCATCACCGTCGAGGAGGGCTCCGCGCTCAGCACCGAGCTGGAGGTGACCGAGGGCCTCCAGTTCGACAAGGGCTTCATCTCGCCGAACTTCGTCACCGACGTGGAGTCGCAGGAGTCGGTCCTGGAGGACCCGTACATCCTGATCACCACGCAGAAGATCTCGGCGATCGAGGAGCTGCTGCCGCTGCTGGAGAAGGTACTCCAGAACAGCAAGCCGCTGCTGATCATCGCCGAGGACGTCGAGGGCCAGGCGCTGTCGACCCTGGTGGTCAACTCGCTGCGCAAGACCCTGAAGGTCTGCGCGGTCAAGGCCCCGGGCTTCGGCGACCGGCGCAAGGCGATGCTCCAGGACATGGCGATCCAGACCGGCGCCGAGCTGGTCGCGCCGGAGCTGGGCTACAAGCTCGACCAGGTCGGCCTTGAGGTGCTCGGCACCGCTCGGCGGGTCGTGGTCGACAAGGAGAACACCACCATCATCGACGGTGGCGGTCAGTCCGCCGAGGTCGCCGACCGGGTCGCGCAGATCCGCAAGGAGATCGAGGCGTCGGACTCCGAGTGGGACCGGGAGAAGCTGGCCGAGCGGCTGGCCAAGCTCTCCGGCGGCGTCGCGGTCATCAAGGCGGGCGCGGCCACCGAGGTCGAGATGAAGGAGCGCAAGCACCGCATCGAGGACGCCATCGCCGCGACCAAGGCCGCGGTCGAGGAGGGTACGGTCCCGGGCGGCGGCGCCGCCCTGGCCCAGATCCTGCCGGTGCTCGACGACGACCTCGGCTTCACCGGTGACGAGAAGGTCGGCGTCTCGATCGTGCGCAAGGCGCTGGTCGAGCCGCTGCGCTGGATCGCCCAGAACGCCGGCCACGACGGCTACGTGGTGGTGCAGAAGGTCGTCGCCCAGGAGTGGGGCAACGGCCTCGACGCCGCCGTCGGCGAGTACGTCGACCTGGTCAAGTCCGGCATCATCGACCCGGTGAAGGTGACCCGCAACGCGGTCACCAACGCCGCCTCGATCGCCGGTCTGCTGCTCACCACCGAGAGCCTGGTGGTCGAGAAGCCGGCCGAGCCGGAGCCGGCCGCCGCCGGTGGGCACGGCCACGGCCACGGGCACAGCCACCAGCACGGCCCGGGCTTCTGACCCGAGCCGTACGCCGGTCAGGGCGCACCGCCTCCGTGGCGGTGTGCCCTGTCGCGTTCCCGGGGCCGGATTACGGAACGCTGACGTGGTTGGCGCATCCCGCCCCGGGGCGACGACACTGGACGCCATGAGCCCTCTTCCGCGCCGGGACGCGGCGCTGGCCGGGGTCGCCGCCGCGGCGGTGGCGATCGGTGCCGCCGAGCCGGTGGCGGTCCTCACCGGCCCCCGGTCCGCGCCGGTGATCGCGGTCGGCGGGCTGGTCGTCGACGTCGTCCCCGAGCCGCTCAAGCAGTTCGCCATCGGGCTCTTCGGCCGGTACGACAAGATCGCGCTGCTGGCCGGGACGGCGCTGCTGCTGGCCGCGTTCGCCGCGCTGCTGGGGGTGCTGGCGGCCCGGCGGCTGTGGATCGGGCTGGCCGGGGTCGCGGCCTTCGCCGCCCTCGGGGTGGCCGCCGCGCTGACCCGGCCCGGCGCCGACCTGTTCGACGCCCTGCCCTCGCTGGTCGGGGCGGGCCTGGGTGCCGGCACGCTCTGGCTGTTGCTGGCCGGCCCGCTGCGACCGGACCTGTGGCCGTGGACGCCACCGGAGCCGGCCGCGTCAACCGGGCCTTCCGCGCCGGGGGCGCCGGGTGGCGAGCCGGCCGGCCGCCCGCCGGGCCGGGCGGAGGTCGACCCGGACGGGCGGCGGCGGTTCCTGGCCGGGGTGGGCTGGCTGACCGGTTCGGCCGTGGCGGTCGGCCTCGGCGGGCACTGGCTGGCCGGGCTGCGCGGGGTGTCCTCGGCCCGGCGGGCGGTGACCCTGCCGGTCCCGGCCTCGCCGGCGCCGCCGGTGCCGGCGGGCGCGGACCTGTCGCTGGCCCAGCTCGCCCCTTGGACCACGCCGAACAGCGGGTTCTACCGGATCGACACCGCGCTGGTGGTGCCGCAGGTGGACCCGGAGACCTGGCGGCTGCGGATCCACGGCCGGGTGCGCAACCCGATCGAGCTGAGCTTCGCCGACCTGCTCGCCCGGCCGCTGGTCGAGCGGTACGTCACGCTGGCCTGCGTCTCCAACGAGGTGGGCGGCGACCTGATCGGCAACGCGCGCTGGTTGGGCGTACCGATCAGGGAGCTGCTGGACGAGGCGCAGCCGGAGGAGGGCGCCGACCAGGTGGTGGGCCGTTCGGTCGACGGCTGGACCTGCGGCACCCCGACCGCGGTGCTGCGCGACGGGCGGGACGCGCTGCTCGCGGTCGGCATGAACGGCGAGCCGCTGCCGGTGGAGCACGGCTTCCCGGTGCGGATGGTGGTGCCGGGGCTGTACGGGTACGTCTCGGCCTGCAAGTGGGTGACCGAGCTGGAGCTGACCAGCTTCGCCGACTTCGACGCGTACTGGGTGCCGCGGGGCTGGTCGGCGCAGGGGCCGATCAAGACGCAGGCGCGGATCGACACCCCCCGGCGGGGCAACCGGCTCACCGCCGGCCCGGTCACCGTCGCCGGGGTGGCCTGGGCCCAGCACCGGGGCATCCGCCGGGTCGAGGTACGCGTCGACGACGGCCCCTGGCAGGAGGCGACCCTCGCCCCGACCGCCTCGGTGGACACCTGGGTGCAGTGGTCCTGGCGGTGGCCGGCCACCCCGGGGGACCACACCCTCCAGGTCCGGGCCACCGACGCCGCCGGCGACACCCAGACCGACCAGCGTCGCCCGGTCGCCCCGGACGGCGCCACCGGCTGGCACACCGTGCCCGTCACCGTCCGGTAGCGGGCGGAGCGGCCCGACGGGCGGATCGGGCGCGGCGGGCGGGAGCGGGCGGGGATCCACGCCGGCCGGCCGGTGTCCCGGTCACGCCCAGTAGTCAGCGGCTGAGCAGCGTCTCTCCCGAGCGTGATACCTGAGAGGCATCAAAATGCCTCTCAGGTATCACGCTCGCGGGTGCGCCATTCGCCCGGCGGCGCGGCGGTGGGCTCGTACCGGGCGGGGGTGGGGCCCCGCCCGGTGCGGTGGGCGGCGGGGTGGGCGCGCGGACCGGCGGGCGGCATTGCGGCACGAGCCCCACGTAGACACCGGCGCCGCGCCCCGGGCGGGGGCACGGCGCCGGTGGAGAAGCTGGGCGTCGGGGTCAGGCGACCTTGCGCTGATCCGGGACGGTCTTGCGCTGGTCCGGGACGGTCGACTTGTGCGGCGAGCCGAGCCGCGCCTCCAGCCGGGCGACGTCGACCCGGGTCTGCCGGCGGTCGGCCAGGTCCTCCCAGCCGAGCGCCAGCAGCCGCAGCCGCTCGGCCTCGCTGAACCCGCCCCACACGCCGTACGGCTCGCGCACGGCCAGGGCGTGGGCGGCGCACTCGGCGCGTACCGGGCAGGCCCGGCACACCGACTTGGCGCCCGACTCGCGGCGCAGCCGCGACGAACCCCGCTCGCCGTCCGGGTGGAAGAACTGGGCGCTGTCGCGGCCCCGGCAGGCGCCGAGCCGCTGCCAGTCCCAGAGGTCGACGATAGGTCCGGGCAGTCTGCGTACGTTGGACATCAGCACCCCTCCTCCCGCGCGGCACCGCGGAGATCTTTGTGAACCGACCCGGGCGGCGGACCGCGCAGGCACACCGTTTCCGGCCTGGCAGGTCGGTACCCTGCCGATCCGCACCTCACACTTCTGTGATCCAAAAGGTTTGGACAGTCCGTGGCATATGCCCCATCTGTCGGAAAAGTTCGGAGGATTGCCCGGAACCTCCTCCCGGAGCGATGCCCTCGTGTTGTGCTCTGTGGCGGAGAGGAGAGCTACTGTGCGTACGGTTCTCGTGTGCGTTCGGACACCGGTCGCGGCCCAGCATCTGACCTCCGCGGCGGCCCGGCTGGGGCTGTCCGCGGTGATCCGTACGGCCGTCTCCGATCCCGAGGTGATGCTGCGGCTGGCTGAGCGTCCGACCGATGTGGTGCTCGCCGACACGGCACTCACCCGACCGGACAGCGCCGGCTTCGTACGCCGGGTCCTGGCCCGGGCCCCGCAGGCCGCGGTGCTGCTCTTCGGAACCGAGGAGTCGGAGGCCGCGGCGGCGACCATGAGCGCGGGTGCCCGCGGCCTGATCCAGGGCGCCGACCACGATCTGACCACCGCGGTGGCCAAGGCGCTCCTGCTGCTGCTGTCCGCGCCCGGCCGGCCGGCCCGGCCCCGGGTGACCGACCCGGCGCGGGACATCGCCGCGGTGGGCGGGCCAGCCCGCTCCGGGACGCCCGGCCGGACCCCCGGCAAGCCCGGGCCGGCCTGGTCGGGCGGGGCCGCCGAGGCGACCGGGAGCAGCCCGGCGATGGTGCCGGTGCAGCGCGGGGACGACGAGGTCGACCCCGCCGAGGAGGCGAACGGCGACGCGGGCGCCGCGCAGCGCCGGACGGCGACCGACCGCTCCTCGGTCGGGCTGACCGAGCGAGAACTCCAGGTGCTGCTCGGCATGGCCGAGGGCAAGAGCAATGCCGAGATCGGCCGGGAGCTCTTCGTCTCGGAGGACACCGTCAAGACCCACGCCCGGCGGCTGTTCCGCAAGCTCGGCGCCCGCGACCGGGCGCACGCGGTGGCCGCCGGCTTCCGCGCCGGCCTGGTCGCCTGAGCACTGGCCGGCCCGGGTCGCGTCCCGCCGGCACCCCGCGAGCGGCTCAGCGCGCCGGGGGGGCCTCCTCGTCGGTGCCCTCGGTCAGGGTGTCGTGCACCCCGTCCGCGTAGCCCCGGGCGTAGTCCCAGGTCACGTAGTGGTCCGGATCGGGGTCGTAGGCCGGTTCGTGCACCCGGGGCCGGCCGGAGCTGAGCAGGTGGCGCAGGTTGCCGCGGAGCAGGTCCCAGTCGAAGTAGTGCGGCTCGCGGCAGTCCTCGCACTCGATCACCAGCCCGCGCACCCCGATCGGCGCCAGCAGGGCCTGGTAGATCTCCAGGTCGGCCAGGTCCTCCAGCACGTCCTGGCGCTCGACGTCGGTCAGCGGATCGAGCTCGGCGTCGTCGCCCGGGCCGTGCAGACCCGCCGCCGGGTCGGCGGGGTCACCGTTGAACGGGTCCATGGGCTCGTCGTGCACCCCTTCACCGTAGTCCCAACCCGCGGGCCAAGTCCGCCCCGGCCGGCGGGAACGCGCGCTCCGCCCGGCCCGGCCCGGCCCGCCACCGGCGGAGGGCCCCCGGCCCGGTGAGTACGATGAAGCCACGCGCCGTGACCCCGGCGTGCGCCGGTGCCCGCGCGCGCCGCCTCGCTGAAGCCCGTTCGAGCAGCTCAGGGGAGCAATCGTGGAAAATTCGCCCAGCATCGACCTGCCAGCCGGCACCGACCCCGGTGAGCTGGGCGGCCACCTGCCGGAGCTGCCGGCTGGCTCGGCGCGGGTGGTGCCGCTCGGGCTGACCTTCGACGACGTGCTGCTCCAGCCCGGCGAGTCGGACGTGGTGCCGAGCCGGGTGAACACCCGGACGAAGCTCACCCGCAACGTCGAGCTGACCATCCCGCTGCTGTCCAGCGCGATGGACACCGTCACCGAGGCGCGGATGGCGATCGCCATGGCCCGCCAGGGCGGCATCGGCGTGCTGCACCGCAACCTCTCCATGGAGGACCAGGCGCTCCAGGTCGACCTGGTGAAGCGCTCCGAGTCCGGCATGATCACCAACCCGGTGACCGCCAGCCCGGACGACACGCTGAGCGACGTTGACGCGCTCTGCGGCCGGTACCGGATCTCCGGCGTGCCGGTGGTGGACGCCGAGGGGCAGCTCGTCGGCATCGTCACCAACCGGGACATGCGCTTCGTCTCCGACCCGGCCACGCCGGTGCGGGACATCATGACCCGGGCGCCGCTGGTGACCGCGCCGGTCGGGGTGAGCAAGGACGAGGCCCTCGAGCTGCTGCGCCGGCACAAGGTGGAGAAGCTGCCGATCGTCGACGGCTCCGGCAAGCTGCGCGGGCTGATCACCGTCAAGGACTTCACCAAGAGCGAGCAGTACCCGGAGGCCACCAAGGACGACGCGGGCCGGCTGCGGGTGGCGGCGGCGATCGGCGTCGGCGAGGACTCGTACAAGCGGGCCCGGGCACTGGTCGACGCGGGCGTCGACGTCCTCATCGTGGACACCGCCCATGGCCACCAGCGGGCCGTGCTGGAGATGGTCGCCCGGCTCAAGAAGGACGTCACCATCGACATCGTCGGTGGCAACGTGGCCACCTACGCCGGCGCGAAGGCCCTGGTCGACGCCGGTGCCGACGGGGTGAAGGTCGGCGTGGGACCGGGCGCCATCTGCACCACCCGGATCGTGGCCGGCGTCGGCGTGCCGCAGATCACCGCGATCATGGAGGCCGCCCGGGCGGCCCGGCCGGCGGGGGTGCCGGTGATCGGTGACGGCGGCATCCAATACTCCGGCGACATCGCCAAGGCCCTGGTCGCCGGCGCCGACACCGTGATGCTCGGCAGCCTGCTGGCCGGCTGCGAGGAGAGCCCCGGCGAGCTGATCTTCGTCAACGGCAAGCAGTTCAAGGCGTACCGCGGGATGGGTTCGCTCGGCGCGATGCAGTCCCGCGGGCAGGCCAAGTCGTACTCCAAGGACCGCTACTTCCAGCAGGACGTGACCAGCGACGAGAAGCTGGTCCCGGAGGGCGTCGAGGGCCAGGTGCCGTACCGTGGGCCGCTGTCCCGGGTGGCCCACCAGCTGGTCGGCGGCCTGCGGCTGGCGATGGGGTACGCGGGCGCGGAGAACATTCCCGACCTGCACCAGCGCGGCCAGCTCATCCGGATCACCGCGGCCGGGCTCAAGGAGAGCCACCCGCACGACATCCAGATGACCGTCGAGGCGCCCAACTACCACACCCGCTGACCATCACCCCAACCACCTGGAGTCCCCATGCGTGACGTGGTCGAGATCGGGCTGGGCAAGACCGCGCAGCGCGGCTACCACCTGGACGACATCGCCATCGTGCCGAGCCGCCGGACCCGGGACGTCGACGACGTCTCCACCGCCTGGCAGCTCGACGCGTACCAGTTCGGCATCCCCTGCGTCGGGCACCCCTCCGACGCGACCATGAGCCCGTCGTCGGCGGTGCGGCTCGGTCAGCTCGGCGGCCTCGGCGTGCTCAACGTCGAGGGCCTGTGGACCCGGTACGAGAACCCGGCCAAGGTGCTGGAGGAGCTGGCCGGCCTGGGCGAGGACGCCGCGGCCACCAAGCGCCTCCAGGAGGTCTACGCCGAGCCGATCCGGCCCGACCTGATCGCCGAGCGGGTCCGTGAGCTGCGGGCCGGCGGCGGCACGGTGGCCGTCCGGGTCTCCCCGCAGCACACCCTGGCGCTCGCCCCGGTGATCCTCGACGCCGGCGTGGACATCCTGGTCATCCAGGGCACCATCGTCTCCGCCGAGCACGTCTCCACCACCGACGAGCCGCTGAACCTCAAGGAGTTCATCGCCGACCTCGACCTGCCGGTCATCGTCGGCGGCTGCACCGACTACAAGACCGCGCTGCACCTGATGCGTACCGGTGCGGCCGGCGTGATCGTCGGCATCGGCGGCGACGAGTGGTCGACCACCGAGTCGGTGCTCGGCATCCGGGTGCCGATGGCCACCGCGATCGCCGACGCCGCCGCCGCCCGCCGCGACTACCTGGACGAGACCGGCGGCCGGTACGTGCACCTGATCGCCGACGGCGACCTGCGGACCTCCGGCGACATCGCCAAGGCGCTGGGCTGCGGCGCCGACGCGGTGATGCTCGGCGAGCCGCTCTCGCTCTGCGAGGAGGCCCCGGCCGGCGGGGCCTGGTGGCACTCCGCCGCCAGCCACCCGTCCCTGCCGCGCGGCGCGTTCGAGGTGGCCGGCGAGCCGCTCGGCTCGCTGGAGCGGCTGCTCTTCGGCCCGGCCGACGAGCCCGACGGTCAGCTCAACCTCTTCGGCGGCCTGCGCCGGGCGATGGCCAAGTGCGGCTACCGCGACCTCAAGGAGTTCCAGAAGGTCGGCCTGGTCCTGGATCGCTGACCTGGGCGACGACCGGCGGCGCGGGTGGGGATTTCGGTCCCGCCCGCGCCGCCGCGCATCTACGCTCGGCGGATGAGGCAGCTGCGGCGGTACGCGGCGGCGCTGGTGACGGTGCTGCTGGTGACGGGCTGCACACCGCGCGACGACGGGTACCGGGCGGGGGCGGCCGACGCCGGTGATCCGTACGTGCCGGGCAGCGGCAACGGCGGGTACAACGTCGGCGACTACCGGCTGCGGGTCCGCTACGACCCGGCGACCGACCGGCTCACCGGGCAGGCCACCGTCACCGCCACCACCACCGCCAAGCTCTCCCGGTTCAACCTGGACCTCGCCGGCCTGACCGTCGACTCGGTACGCGTCGACGGCGCCGCCGCGCGGCACCGTCACGACGGCGCCGAACTGGTGGTCACCCCCGCCCACCGCCTCGACTCGGGCCGGCGGTTCACCGTCGACATCGCCTACGGCGGGGTGCCCGCCCCGGTCACCGACGGGGAGTTGGGCAGCGGCGGCCTGCTCGCCACCGCCGACGGCGCGATCGCGCTCGGCCAGCCCGTCTCGGCGAGCACCTGGTTCCCGGTCAACGACCACCCCTCGGACAAGGCCACCTACGACATCGAGGTGACTGTCCCGGACGGGCTCGCCGCGCTGAGCAACGGGGTGCCGAAGGGGCGCACCAGCACCGGCGGCTGGACCACCTGGCGGTGGGTGGAGGCCACGCCGATGGCCAGCTACCTGACCACCCTGGTGATCGGTGACTACCGGGTGGACACCAGCACGCACGCCGGCAAGCCGATGGTGACCGCGGTCGCCGCCGCGCTGCCCACGGACGGCCCGGCCGCCGCCTCGCTGGCCCGCACCGGGGCGGTGGTGGACTTCCTGGCCAGCCGGTTCGGGCCGTACCCGTTCGACTCGTACGGGGGGATCGCGATCGCCGACGACCGGATCCGCTATGCGCTGGAGACGCAGTCCCGGCCGGTCTACGGGCCCGGCTTCTTCCGCTCCGGCGCGAACGGCAAGGTGATCGCCCACGAGCTGGCCCACCAGTGGTTCGGCGACGCGGTGTCGGTGGCCCGGTGGAGCGACATCTGGCTCAACGAGGGCTTCGCCACGTACGCGGAGTGGCTCTGGGAGGAGCACGACGGCGGCCGTACCGCCCAGCGCAACGCGGAGCTCCAGTACGCGGCGACCGACTGGTCGCGGCCGTCGGTGGACCCGGGGCGGTCGGGCATGTTCGGCGATGCCGTCTACAAGCGCGGCGCGCTGGCCGTGCACGCGCTGCGCCGGACGGTCGGCGACGACGCCTTCTTCCGGATCCTGCGCGGCTGGGTGGCGGAGCGGCGCGGGGGCAACGCCACCACGGACGACTTCGTCGCGTACGCCGAGGGGGTCGCCGACCGCCCGCTGAAGCCCCTGCTGGACGCCTGGTTGATCGGCACCGGCGCGCCGACCCCGCTCTGACCCGGCGGTGCCGGATCCTCGGTAGTCTGCCGCGGACGGCGGACCCGACGATGGCGGTCCGTCTTGGACGCGCGGGGGAAGGACCTCGAAGATGACCTGGTGGGAGCCGCGACGTGGGGTCGCGCTGCTGCTTGCCGGAGCCCTCGGGCTGACCGGGTGCACCACGACCGACGAGCCGGCCGGGGCCGGCGCGACCGGCAGTTCGGCGGCCGAGCCGTCGCCGTCGCCGTCCCGGGAGTTCAAGCCCGGCGCGGCCGGCGCCGGGGACGGCTACTACCCGAAGTACGGCAACGGCGGCTACGACGTCGGCAAGTACCTCCTCAAGGTCCGCTACGACCCGGCGAAGGACCAGCTCTCGGGCACGGCCACCGTGCGGGCCACGGCGACCGCCGACCTGTCCTCGTTCAACCTGGACCTGGCCGGGCTGACCGTGCGCAAGGTGACCGTGGACGGCGCCCCGGCCACCCACGCCCGGCAGGGCAACGAGCTGGTGATCACCCCGGCCAGCGGCCTGGCCAGCGGCAACGGCTTCGTCGCCGAGATCACCTACGGCGGCAAGCCGAAGCCGCTGGAGAGCACCACGGCCGGCTCGGGCGGCTTCTTCCACACCTCCGACGGGGCGATCGCGCTGGGCCAGCCGGAGTCGGCGAGCACCTGGTTCCCGGTCAACGACCACCCGTCCGACAAGGCCGCCTACGACTTCGAGATCACCGTCCCGGAGGGGCTGGTCGCGGTCAGCAACGGGGTGCCCAGGGGCAAGAGCACCAGCGCCGGCTGGACCACCTGGAAGTGGTCGGAGGAATCCCCGATGGCCAGCTACCTGAGCACGGTGGTGATCGGGAAGTTCCGGGTGCGCACCGGCGAGCACAAGGGCCGGCCCGTGTTCAGCGCGGTGACCACCCGGCTGGCGAAGGGGGCGGCGGACCGGTCGATCGACCAGACCGTGCGGGTGGCCGACTATCTGGAGACGGTCTTCGGGCCGTACCCGTTCGACGCGTACGGCGGGGTGGTCGTCTCCGACGACCGGATCAACTTCGCGCTGGAGACGCAGAGCCGCCCGGTCTACTCCGGCGGCTTCTTCGACCGGGGCGAGAACACCGAGGTGGTCGCGCACGAGCTGGCCCACCAGTGGTTCGGCGACAGCGTGGCGCTGAGCCGGTGGCAGGACATCTGGCTGAACGAGGGCCTCGCCAGCTACGGCGCCTGGCTCTGGGCGGAGCACTCCGGCCGTTCCACGGCGCAGCAGGCGTTCGACATCCGGTACGAGCGGGTGCCGCCGGAGGTGTGGCGGGTCCCGCCGGGCAAGCCGGGAGTGCAGGACCTGTTCAGCGCCTCGGTGTACGAGCGCGGCGCGATGACCGTGCACGCCCTGCGGCTGGCCGTGGGCGACGCCGCCTTCTTCAAGCTCCTCAAGACCTGGACCGCGGCGAAGAAGGACGAGAACGCCAGCACCGAGGAGTTCGTCGCGCTGGCCGAGCGGGTCTCCGGCAAGCAGCTCGACAAGCTCTTCGACGCCTGGCTCTACGGCAAGAAGCGCCCCGACCGCCCCAAGACCGCCTGAGGTGATTGGCGGGCCCCTTATTGACAGACGTCTGTCAATAAGGGGCCCGCCAATCACGCGCGGATGCGCAGTTGCGGGTGGGCGGCGAGGTACGCGTCGGCCTTGCCGGCCCGCAGCGCCGGCAGGAAGCCGCGCCCCAGCGGCAGCAACTGCTCGCCCCGGTAGGCGCCGCCCGAGCCGACCCCGGTACCCGGGAGGCCGACCAGGGTGAACGCGTTCGACGGCAGCCCGCCCAGGGCGTACGCGAGGTCGACCAGGCGCTCGCCACCGGCGTAGAGCAGGGCGGCGCCGAGCGCTCGGACCACCCGCTGGAGCCGCTCCGGGTCCCGGGCCAACCCCTGGCTGAGGATCTTCCGGGCCAGCGCCCGGACCAGCTGCTGCTGGTGGCGTTGCCGGCTGTAGTCGCCGCCGGGGATGTAGCGCTGCCGGGCGTAGTCCAGCGCCTGCCAGCCGTTGAGGTGCCGGTTGCCCTTCTCGTAGACCATCTGCGGGCCGACGTAACCGCCCGCACCGGCCGGCCGGTGCTGGCCGTCCGGCCGGCGGTGCTTCGACGGGACCCGCTGGTCGACGTAGAGGTCCACCCCGCCGAGGGCGTCCACCAGGCCGTCGAAGCCGCCGAAGGTGAGCACCGCCCCGGCGTCGATCTTCAACCCGGTGTACCGGCTCACCGTGCTGCGCAGCAGCTCGTACCCCTGGGCGGCGCTGGGCTGCTTCGGTTTGCCGGGCACCCGGGCGCCGTAGCTCATGGCATGGGTGAGTTTGGTCCGCCCGCCCCGGTACCCGGCCTTCGGGAACGCGGGGATGTCCACCAGCAGGTCGCGGGGGAGCGAGAAGAGGTACGCCCGGTTCAGCCCCCGGGGCACGTGCAGCACCAGCACCGCGTCCGAGTGCGGTACCCAGCCGGGGATCTTCACCCGGGTGTCCACGCCGACCAGCAGCAGGGTCAGCGGGCCGGTGATGTCGGCGCCGGGCGGCGGGGTGGGGCTGGCCGTGGGCGCCGGGGCGGTGGCGGTGGCGGTGGCGGTGGCGGTGGCCGCCGCGGTGGCGGTGGGCGACGCCGCGACCGGCCCGGACGGCGCCTCGACCAGCGGCCGGCCGACCAGCCGGGTGACCGTCACCGTGCCCGCCGCGATCAGGACCACCGCGGCGAGCACCGCCCAGCCCCAACGCCAGCGTCGCGGTGACGCACTCGGGTGAACCATGCCGCTCCCTTCCCCGGTGCCTGCTGGCCGCCCGAACCGATACTCCGCCGGGTCGGCCGCCGGACCGCAGCATGATTGCGTAAAACCGGCCCTGGCGCGACGGCTACCCGTCGGTAATGATGCGGGCATGCGGTACGACGTGCTGGTGATCGGCTCGGGCTTCGGCGGCAGTGTCAGCGCCCTTCGGCTGGCCGAGAAGGGCTACCGGGTCGGCGTGCTGGAGGCCGGCCGGCGCTTCGCCGACGACGAGTTTCCGCGGACCTCCTGGCGGCTGCGCCGGTTCCTGTGGGCGCCCCGGCTGGGCTGCTACGGGCTGCAACGGATCACGCTGCTCCGCTCGGCCCGGCGCAGCGCCGGCGGCGGGGTGCTGGTGCTCTCCGGCGCGGGGGTGGGCGGCGGCTCGCTGGTCTACGCCAACACCCTCTACGAGCCGCTGGAGGCGTTCTACGCCGACCCGCAGTGGCGGGACGTCACCGACTGGCGGGCCGAGCTGGCCCCGCACTACGACCAGGCGAAGCGGATGCTCGGCGTCACCACGTACCCGGTGGTCACCGGCGCGGACCGGGCGATGCGGTCGGTGGCCGAGCGGATGGGGGTGGGGCACACCTTCCACGCCACCTCGGTCGGCGTGCATATCGGGCGGCCCGGCGAGCGGGTGGCCGACCCGTACTTCGGTGGGGCCGGGCCGGCGCGCACCGGCTGCACCCACTGCGGGTCCTGCATGACCGGCTGCCGGCACGGCGCCAAGAACACCCTGGTCAAGAACTACCTCTGGCTGGCCGAGCGGCTCGGCGTCGAGGTCCACCCGCTCACCACGGTGACCGCCGTCCGGCCGGCCGCCGGTGGCGGTTACCAGGTGTACGCCGAGCGCACCGGGGCCTGGCTGCGCCGGCGCCGCCGGGTGATCCACGCCGACCAGGTGGTCCTCGCCGCCGGGGCGCTGGGCACCCAGCGGCTGCTGCACGAGATGAAGGCGACCGGCGCGCTGCCCGACCTCTCGCCGCGCCTCGGCGAGCTGACCCGGACCAACTCGGAGGCGATCCTCGGCGCCTCGGTGCCCCGGCAGCGGGCCCGCAGCGCCGGGCTGGACTTCACCGAGGGGGTGGCGATCACCAGCTCGTTCCACCCCGACCCGCGGACCCACATCGAGCCGGTGCGCTACGGCCGCGGTTCCAACGCGATGGGCCTGCTCCAGTCCCTGCTGGTCGACGGCGGCCCGCGCCGGGTCCGGCGCTGGCTGGGCAGCATTGTGCGGCAACCCGCCCTGGCCGCCCGGATGCTGTCCGTGCGGGGCTGGTCGGAGCGGACGGTGATCGCGCTGGTGATGCAGTCGGTGGACAACTCGCTCACCACCCGGCTGCGGCGCGGGCCGCTCGGCCGGCGGCTGGTCACCGGCCCCGGTCCCGGCGCGCCCAACCCGACCTGGATCCCCGCCGGCAACCAGGCCGTCCGGCTGCTCGCCGAGGAGATCGGCGGTACGCCGGGCGGCGCGCTGACCGAGCCGTTCAACATCCCGATGACCGCGCACATCCTGGGCGGGGCGGTGATCGGGGCCACCCCGGCCGACGGGGTGGTGGACCCGTACCACCGGGTGTTCGGGCACCCGGGGCTGCACGTGGTGGACGGCGCGGCGGTCTCCGCGAACCTCGGGGTCAACCCGTCGCTGACGATCACCGCCCAGGCGGAGCGGGCTATGTCGTTCTGGCCGAACAAGGGTGAGCCGGACCCCCGGCCGGCGCTGGGCTCGGCGTACCGGCGGCTCGACCCGGTCCCGCCGCACGCGCCGGCCGTGCCTTCGCACGCCCCCGGCGCGCTGCGGTGAGCGGCCGGGCCCCTTGTTAACGCTTTCGGTAGAGCAGGGGCCCCCGGTTGACACGCCCACCCCGGTGAACCCGTGGGGCGCGGCCGGGTGCGGGGGTGACTGTCGGTAGGCTTTCTGCGCATGAGCACGCCTCGCCCCGTCCTCGTGGTGGACTTCGGAGCCCAGTACGCCCAGCTCATCGCGCGCCGGGTGCGCGAGGCGAAGGTCTACTCGGAGATCGTCCCGCACTCCATGCCGGTCGCCGAGATGCTGGCGAAGGACCCGGCCGCGATCATCCTGTCCGGCGGTCCATCCAGCGTCTACGCGCCGGACGCGCCGCAGATCGACGCCGGCATGTTCGACGCCGGGGTGCCCGTCTTCGGCATCTGCTACGGCTTTCAGGCGATGGCCCAGGCGCTGGGCGGCACGGTGACGCGGACCGGCAACCGGGAGTACGGCGGCACCCCGCTGCACGCCAGCGCCGAGGCCGGCGTGCTGCTCCGCGACCTGCCGGCGGACCTGCCGGTGTGGATGAGCCACGGCGACTGCGTCACCGAGGCCCCGGCCGGCTTCCGTGTCACCGCCGAGTCGGCGGGCGCGCCGGTCGCCGCGTTCGAGGATCTGGCCGGCCGCCGGGCCGGCGTGCAGTTCCACCCGGAGGTGGGGCACACCGCGCACGGCCAGGAGATGCTCACCCGCTTCCTGTACGACATCGCCGGCGTCGAGCCCACCTGGACGCCGGAGAACATCATCGACGACCAGGTGGCCCGGATCCGGTCGCAGGTCGGCGACAAGGAGGTCATCTGCGGCCTGAGCGGCGGCGTGGACTCCGCGGTCGCCGCGGCGCTGGTGCACAAGGCGGTCGGCGACCAGCTCACCTGCGTCTTCGTCGACCACGGGCTGCTGCGGGCCGGCGAGGCCGAGCAGGTGGAGAAGGACTACGTCGCGGCGACCGGGATCAAGCTCAAGGTGGTCGACGCGCGGGAGCGGTTCCTCGGCGCGCTGGCCGGGGTGACCGACCCGGAGCAGAAGCGCAAGATCATCGGCCGGGAGTTCATCCGGGTCTTCGAGGCCGCCGCCCGGGAGGTCGCCGCGCACGGCGACGTCGAGTTCCTGGTGCAGGGCACCCTCTACCCGGACGTGGTGGAGTCGGGCGGCGGCACCGGCACCGCCAACATCAAGAGCCACCACAACGTCGGCGGCCTGCCGGAGGACCTGAAGTTCGCCCTGGTCGAGCCGCTCCGCACGCTGTTCAAGGACGAGGTCCGCACGCTCGGCCTCCAGTTGGGCCTGCCGGAGGCGATGGTCTGGCGGCACCCGTTCCCGGGGCCGGGGCTGGCCATCCGGATCATCGGCGCGGTGGAC
The DNA here is from genome assembly GCF_040654475.1 of Micromonospora sp. NPDC050686. Lineage (NCBI taxonomy): Bacteria > Bacillati > Actinomycetota > Actinomycetes > Micromonosporales > Micromonosporaceae > Micromonospora > Micromonospora sp. NPDC050686. The sequence goes on along the minus strand of NZ_JBFAID010000006.1, from coordinate 34,350 downwards.
GAGGAGCGGCTCGCGGTGCTCCGCCGGGCCGACCTGATCGCCCGGCAGGAGTTGAGCGCCGCCGGCCTGGACCGGGGCGTCTGGCAGTTCCCGGTGGTGCTGCTGGCGGACGTGCGCAGCGTCGGCGTGCAGGGCGACGGGCGCAGCTACGGGCATCCCGTGGTGCTGCGCCCGGTATCCAGCGAGGACGCGATGACCGCCGACTGGTCCCGGCTGCCCTACGACGTGGTCGCGAAGATCTCCACCCGGATCACCAACGAGGTCGCCGAGGTCAACCGGGTGGTGCTGGACGTGACGAGCAAGCCGCCGGGCACCATCGAGTGGGAGTGACCGGGCTCACCCGGCCGGCGGCGCCGACCAGGTGGGCGGCTCGGGCCGGGCTGGGCCGGCCGCCGGGTGCGGCCAGGCGGGGGCGCTCGCCGGCTCCTCGGGCATCAGGAACCACATGATCGGGTACGCCAGCGCGAGGAAACCGCCGGTGAGCAACGCGCTCACCGCGAACACCACCCGCACCAGGGTCGGGTCGACGCCGAAGTAGCGGCCGAGGCCACTGGCGACGCCGGCCACCATGCGGTCGGTGGTGGGTCGCCGGAGCTGCTTGTACGGAGGCTGGGGTGCGTGGGTCGAGGTCATGTCTCCACGGTCCGCGCCGGCCGGCGGATCGGCCTCGGTGACCGCCCGGATCAATACCCTGACCTGTCCCTGAGGCGCCAGCGAAGAGTCAGGAAGCTGACAGTTTTCGATGTAGGTAACCGCAGAAGGGGAGAATTTCCCCCCGTGACCACCTTGCTGGAGCCGCTCCGCAGGATCGCGGCATACGCAGTTTGTGCTGACTCAGTCGGCCGAGTGTTGCTGGTCCGCGCATCGCAGCGCTCCGGCACCCCCGGCACGTGGTCCCTGCCCGGTGGGGCGGTCGACCACGGCGAGGACCCGAACCACACCGTCGTCCGGGAGACCGCCGCCGAGACCGGCCTCTCCGTCGCCGTCTCCGGCCTGCACGACGTCCTGGCGGACATGCGGGCGCTGCCGGAGCGGGGCATCACCATCCACACCGACCGCCTCCTCTACCGGGTGACGGTGCGCGGCGGCACGCTCACCGAGCGGGTCGACCGCCCCACCGATCTGGCCCGCTGGTTCACCCTCGACGAGGCCCGGCAGCTGCCGCTGCGCTCGTTCACCGCGCGGGCCCTGGGCCTGCCCGCCTCCTCCGCCGACATCGCCCCCGACGAGGCGCCGGAGTTCCCCTCCTTCTACGCCGTGCCGGGCCCCGACGGGCTGCACCGCGCACAGCGCTTCGCCGCGTACGCGGTGGTGACCGACCCGGACGGCCGGGTGCTGCTCACCCGGGTCTCGGACGGCTACCCGGGCGCCGGCTGCTGGCACCTGCCGGGCGGCGGCACCGACTACGGCGAGCAGCCGGGCGCGGCGCTGATCCGGGAGCTGGTCGAGGAGACCGGGCAGAACGGTCGCCTGGTGGAGCTGCTCGGCGTGGCCAGCCACCGGGACGCCGCCTCGCTCGGGCCGGAGGGCTACCCGATCGACTGGCACGGGGTCCGCGCCTTCTACCGGGTGGTGGTCGACCAGCCGGCCCCGCCGACCGTGGCCGACGTGGGCGGTTCCACCTGCGAGGCGCGCTGGTTCGCCCGCGAGGAGCTGGGCGCGCTGCCCACCGACCGCCTCACCGAGGTCACCGCCGAGGCCGTCCAGGCCGCCCAGCTGACCTGAACGCCGGGCCGGTTGCCGCTAACCTCATGATCGACGAGGTGGCGCGGGAGCGGGGGAGCGGTCCATGGAGCAGCGGCGGCGGATCGGGGCGTACGGGGTGCTGCGGCGCGGCGAGCGGGTGCTGCTGGCCCGGGGCGCCGCCTCCTGCCCGTTCCCCGGGGTGTGGCAGCTGCCGGGCGGTGGCCTGGCACACGCCGAGCACCCGGCCCACGCGGTGGTCCGGGAGTTCGGCGAGGAGACCGGGCTGACCGTCGTGGTGGCCGGGGTACGGGCCGCCGTGGCCGACGTGGTCACCTTCCGCGCCGACGACGTCGCCCTGCACGTCGACCGGGTCGTGTTCGACGTCGAGGTCCGTGCCGGCGAGCTTCGGCCGGAGTCCGCCGGGGGCAGCGACGAGCTGGCCTGGGTGACCCCGCGGGAGGCGGCCGGGCTGCCGTTGATGCCGTTCACCGCGGAGCTGCTCGGGGTGCCGGTCACGCCCCTGCCGCCGGACCTGCCGCGGGCCGCCCCCGCGGAGCTGCTCGCCCCGCCGCCGCTCGACCGCGGACAGCGCTTCGCCGCGTACGGGCTGGTCACCGATCCGGCGGGGCGGGTGCTGCTGACGATGATCGCCGACGGGTACCCGGGCGCCGGGCGGTGGCACCTGCCCGGCGGCGGCACCGACCACGGCGAGCAACCGGCCGTCGGGCTGCTGCGCGAGCTGGTCGAGGAGGCCGGCCAGCTCGGCCGGGTGCTGGAGCTGGTGGCCGTGGACCACCTGCACAACCCGGCGGCGCTCGGGCCGGAGGGCCGGCCGATGGACTGGCACTCGGTGCGGGTGGTCTACCGGGTGGCGGTGGACGCCCCGACCGAGGCGGTGGTCACCGAGCTCGCCGGCGGCTCGACCGCCCGGGCCGCCTGGTTCACGTCGGCGCAGCTCAACGGGCTGTCGATGACCGGGGTGGCCGCGCTGGCAACCGGACGCCGGGGCCGGTAGCACCCGCTCGCGGGGCGGACATCGGCCATCTCCGGTACAGTCAGAAGTCGGCCTGTGAAGAAGACGGCCGATGAAGGAAATGGGCGATGGAGCCCGGGATGGGAACAAGGCGGCGGTCTGTGCGGTTAAGCCAGATATAAGTACCGCCGGCAGCTATCGCCAAGCCCCGTTCCCTGTGCAATGGTGTACTCCGCTGAAACGGCTGCCGGGCCAGAACGGTCCGGCACGAGACAGCCGGACACCCCGCCCGACGTGGCGGGTCACCCGATCCGGTGATGGAGGAAACGTGCCGAGAGCCCCATGGCGCCGGCGTCGTACGACTGACAGTCCGCGCCCCGCAGGGCGTCGCTGGGCGGGCAGGTTGCGCCGCAGCAGTACGTTCGCCCGTCAGGTGCTGCTGGTCCGCGTCGGTCGCCGTGACGGCGACCTGACAACCGGTACCGACCTGGTCCTGCCCGAGCACCGCCTCGCCGGCCGGCGTCACCGGCCCGCTCGCGGTCGCTACGAGCGCGAGATCGAGGCGATCATGCCGGTCAGCCCGGCTCTCGCGCCCAGTGAGCCGGTGGACGACTCCCCGGGGCGGGCGATCCCGCTGCTCCCGGGCGAGCGCACCGCCGCCCGCCGGATGAAGTTCGGGCTGGTCAACGGCTGCACCCTGAGCAGCCTGGTGCTCGGCATGCTGGCCATCTTCCTGGCCATGCAGGGCGACGTCCGGGCCGCCGCGCTCTGCCTGATCGCGTGCGTGGCCTTCGACGGACTCGACGGCGCCCTGGCCCGCAAGCTCGGCGTGGCCAGCCCGTTCGGCGCCCAGATGGACTCGCTGGCCGACATGTGCTCGTTCGGCCTCGCCGCCCCGGTGGTCGTGTACGCCTCGCTCGCCGGGTCGGTGCCGCCGGCCGCCGCCGCGGTGGCCTGCGCGCTGGTCGCGGCCTGCGCCGCCGTCCGGCTGGCCCGGTTCAACGTCTCGCCCAAGGACGGCCGGTTCTTCTGCGGCGTGCCGACCACGATGGCGGCGGCGGTGCTGGCGCTGACGGTCGCCATCGGGCTGCCCGTGTCCGGCGCGGTGATGGTCGCCGGGGTGGTGCTGCTGGCCTTCGCCATGGTCTCCAGCTTCCCGTACGCGAAGCTGGCCCGGCTGCTCAAGCTGCCGCCGTGGCTGTGGCTCGCTCCGGTGGTCGGCGCGCTGATCGACATCCGGCTCACCTTCGCCCTGGTCGTGGTGGGCTACCTGGTCAGCGGGCCGCTGCTCTGGCTGCACCAGCGCCGGGCCGCCTGACCCACCCGTACCTCCGAAAAGGGGCGCCGCGACGAGCGGCGCCCCTTTTCCGTGCCCCCGATCAGCGCCAGCGGGCGATGACGGTCGAGCCGCCGACCACCTTGTCACCGGGGCCGACCAGCGGCTCCGCCGCGTCGGCCGGCAGGTAGACGTCGGTGCGCGAGCCGAACCGGATCAGCCCGAAGCGCTCGCCCCGGGCCAGCAGCGCGCCGATCGGCGCCCGCTGCACGATGCGCCGCGCGATCAGGCCCGTCCGCTGTGCCACCACCACCGTGCCGCGCTCGGTGTCCAGCACCGTGTACGCGGCGACGTTGTGCTCGGCGTCCGGCTTCATGGCGTTGACGAACCCGCCGTCGGCGACGAAGTAGTCCACCACCTTGCCGGCGACCGGGGAGCGGTTGACGTGCACGTCCAGCACGGACAGGAAGACCGCGATCCGCAGCCACTCACCCGCGCCGAACCGCTCGTCGTGCAGCCGCTGCACCGACAGCACCTGCCCGTCGGCCGACGCGACCACCGCGGCCGGGTCCTCCGGGACGTCCCGCTCCGGATCCCGGAAGAAGGCGGCGACCGGGGCGGCGGCCAGCGCGGGGAGCAGCCACAGCTTGGACTTCGGCCGGGCGGCGCGGGCCAGCGCGGCCAGGCCGAGGGTGATGCCGGCCGCGGCCACGCCGTTGGAGTCGATGTGCATGGTCCGGGTCAGCGGCACACTCGACGGCCGGTACGCCGGCGCAAGCCGGCCGGCCAGCGCCGCGCCCGCCGGCGAGAACCGCAGCTGGTGCACCCGTACCGGGGGGTTGTTGCGCAGCACCAGGTCGGTGCGGGCCCCGTGCAGGACGCCCTGGCGGTCCAGTTCGGCGCTCGCGCCGGCGGTGCCGTACAGCGGCGCGGCGACGCTCAGCGTCGAACCGTCGGTCAGGTACTTGGCCAGGCCGTCCACCGTCGCCCGGGCCTCGTCGGCGGTGCCGGTGAAGGGCTCGGCGGCGACCACCACCTCGGCGGCGTCGGCCTCGGCGAGGGAGTCGACGACGCGTACCCGGTCGGCGACCCAGCGCCCCTGGGCGGTGACATGGTCGCGCAGCGCGGCCCCGCCCGCCGGCTCGGCCGGCACCACGGTGAGCGTGTCACCGGGCAGCAGCGCGTCGATCGCCGCGGCGAGCACCGCGGACTCCGGCGCCGCGCCGACCAGCAGGGCTGACTTCGGGTCGTTGCGACGGGCGAGTTCGCTGACGAGGGTACGGGCGGCGCGCTCGCCGACGCGGACCGGACCGGACCGGCCGGAGGTCCGCACGGCGGGGGACTGGGTCATCTCGGAAGGACTCCTGACGAGGTAGCGGTGGGAATCGCGGCGGGATCACCCGGGCGAGCCGGGCGGCTCGGGACGGTCGGGCCGGGCGGCGCGGGCCGGCCGGCGGAGGCGACTTCTCCACCGGCCAGCATATGCGCCGGTCCACGGCGGTCGCACCGCACTGGTCAGCCGTCCCCGCGTCGTTCCACGGTGGGCGGTCGGGTGGGTGACTCCGGCTCGGCCCCGCCCGCCGGCTGGTCCGCGTCGGGCCGGGACGGCGACCAGTGGGCCGGGCTCACCGGCTCGTCGGCCGTCCGGTCCTCGACCGCTTCCCGGGGTCCGTCGGTCACCGCGGCCGGCGGCCACTCGTCGGCGGCCTCCGGTGCCGTGCCCGACCGGTCGCGTTCGCCCTCGTCGGGACCGGCGGCGAACGATCCGCCGAAACCGGCCGCCGGCAGCGGCTCGGTCACCGGCTCCGCCCCCGGCCACGCGGTGGCCGTCGGCTCCGCCCCCGGCCACCGGGCGGTCGGTGACGACGCGGCGGGCCACTCGGCGGTCGGCGGCCCCGCGCCCGGCCACTGCGCCCCCCAGCCGCCCGTGGCGGCGCCGGCCGGTGGCGCCGGGGCCATCGGCCAGCCAGGTCCGGCGGGACCCTGCACGGGCGCGTCCGGGGCCGGCGCGGCGGTGTGCCGGCCGGAGCGCAGCGCGCCGAGCAGCCCGAGCAGGCCGACCAGGATCAGCCCGCCGGCGAGGAACCAGCCGACCGGCGGCAACGCGAGCCCGAGCAACTGGGCGAGCAGCCACCAGGCCGACAGGCCGAGGAAGAGCAGCCCGAAGACGAGTGAGAGAGCGTCCGTGCGGTGCGCCTTCACCGGGTCACCTCCAGGTTGCCCGCGTTGACGTTGATGATCAGGTGCAGCCGGCCGCCGCCGGCCCCGTCGGCGCCCAGGTCGGTCCACTGCCGCGGCCGGCCGCCGAAGCCGGCGGCGCGCTGGCCGAAGACCGTCGCCTCGCCGGCCTTGACGTCGGCCACCGCGGTGACGTCGACGTCCGGCGGCACCACCACGGTCGTGTTGCCGAAGTTGACCACGACGTTGACCTTCGTGTCCCGCTCGTCGAAGGTCACCGCGCGCAGGTCCAGCACCGCGTCACCGAAGCTGTTCTCGTACCGCACGGCGAGGTCCCGGTAGCTCGGCGGGGCCCAGGTCACATTGCCGTCGAGGCCACTGACCCGGTCGTACGACTCGGCCACCGTGGCGAAGCCCAGCGCGGCGGCGGTGACCAGGCCGAGCGCCACCAGCCAGCGGGCCCGGCCGAACCAGGTGCCGACGAGCAGCCCGGCGCCGATGACGGCCAACGCCACCGCGAAGTACGCGGCCGCCCCGATCGGGAACACGTCCAACAGGTCGAGCAGGGCGACCACGCCCAGCGCCAGGAAGATCAGTGAGAAGGTGACCGCGCCCAGCGGCGACCGCTCGCGGGGTCGCTTCGGCGGCCGGGCCGGGCGCGCCGTCGGGGCGTACCCGAGGGGTGGTTGCGGGGTTCCGGCGAACGGGCCGCGCGGGGCGAACGGCGGCCGGTAGCCGGTCGGGGGCGGCGCGGGCGGCGGCCCGGTGACCGGCGGGACCGGCGCGGGCGGCGGCCAGGCGGCCGGCTCCGCGACCGGCGGGACCGGGGCGGGTGGGGCGGTGGCGACCGTGACCGGCTCGGCGGGCGTGGTCGGGGCGGTGCCCGGCGTGGCGGGCTCGGCGGAGACCGGCCGCTCGGCGGTGACCGGTGCCGGCCCGGTCGGCGCCGGCCAGCTCACCGGCGGGACCGGGCCGGGTGGCGGGGTGGGCGGCACGGGCGGCGCGGCCGGGGCGGGGCCGCCCGTCGCGCGGCGGTCGTCCCGGTTGAGCAGCAGCGCCCCGCCGATCAGGATGGCCGCGCCGAGCAGCACCGCGCGGAAGGCGTCGGTGACGATGTAGCCGAAGATCGCCGCGACCAGGATGCCGAGCACGATCACGGTCACCGGGGACATGCTGGACCGGCCGCGGCCCAGCATCGACTCGATCGGGGAGGCGCTGTCGCCCTCGCCGGGGATGATCAGCCAGGCGGCGACGTACACGAGGACGCCGATGCCGCCGAAGAACCCCAGGACGGCGAGGATCACCCGCCAGAGCACCGGGTCGGTGTTGGTGGCCCGGCCGATCGCCGCGCAGACCCCGGCCAGGTACCGGCCGTCCCGCGGCCGGACCAGGCCGTACCGCGAGGTGAAGCCGGCGCCGGGCGGGGCGTACCCGCCGGGTGGCACCTGGTGGCCGGCGGCGCTCGCGCCCGGCGTGCCCGTCCCGTCGCCCGCCTGGGGCGGATCGGTCGGGCCCGGTGGTGGGGCCGTGGCCCAGCCGGTGCCCGGCGCGGGTCCCGGCTGGTCGGCAGGGGTGGCCGCCGGCGGCGGTGGTGGTGGCCCGTCCTGCGGTGCCGCCCCGGGCAGGGGCGGACGGGCGGCTTCCTCGGTCATGCCTCGATCCTGCTGCGCGGCGCGCCCGATCGTCCTCCGGAACCGACCCTGACGCCACCCTGAGATCCCCGACCCGGGAATGTCCGGGGCGTCCCCGTGGTCCCCGGCGGCCACCGCGTGTGACGATCGGTACCGGCGCCACCACCGGTGGACGTCGCCGCACGCCACCCCGACCCGGGAGCCTCCGATCAGCACGGTCAGTCAGCCACCCCGCCTCTACCGGGCGCCCGAGCACCGGATGGCGGCCGGCGTCGCCGCCGGTATCGCCGAGCATCTCGGCATCTCGGTGCTGCGGGTACGGGTCGCCTTCATGGTCCTGCTCGGGCTGAGCGGGCTGGGCCTGCTGCTCTACGCGGCCTTCTGGGCGGTGGTCCCGCTGCGCCCCGGCGAGCAGGCCGCCCCGGCCCGCCGCGACGTCGCCGAACTGCTGCCGTTCGTGGCCATCGGGCTGGGCGTGCTGATGGTCCAGGTGATGGTCTTCGACTCGGTGGGCGCGGCCGGCACGGCCGGCTGGCTGGTCGCGATCATCGCGGTCGGCGCCGGGGTGATCTGGCACCAGTCCGCGCCGGAGCGGCGCCGGCAGTGGGGCGAGTCGATGCCGGTGCCCTGGCTGGGCGCGGTGGTGGAGGAGAGCGACCGGCGCGCCTTCGTGCTCCGGTTCATCGGCGGCGGCGTGCTGGTCGCGGTCGGCATCATCGGCGTGGTCGCGGTCTACTCCCCGGTGCAGAACTTCGACGTGGTGGTCAACGGCGTGATCTTCGCGCTGGTCGGCCTGGCCGGGGTCGGCGTGGTGGCGGCGCCGGTGCTGTGGCGGACGTGGAACCAGTTGCGCTCCGAGCGGGAGGGGCGCATCCGCGAGCAGGAGCGCGCCGAGTTGGCGGCGATGGTGCACGACCAGGTGCTGCACACCCTCGCGTTGATCCAGCGCAACGCGACCGACGTGAAGGCCGTGCAGCGGCTCGCCCGGGGTCAGGAACGGTCGCTGCGCAACTGGCTCTACCGCCCGACCGCCTCGCCCACCGAGCGCTTCGCGGCGGCGTTGGAGCAGGCCGCGGCCGAGGTCGAGGACACTTTCGCGATCACCGTCGAGGCGGTGGTGGTCGGCGACCGGGAGACCGACGAGCGGGTCGGCGCGCTGATCGCGGCGGCCCGCGAGGCGCTGGTCAACGCGGCCCGGCACGCCGGGGTACGCACGGTCTCGCTCTACGCCGAGGTCGAGCCGGACCAGGTGAGCGTCTTCGTCCGGGACCGGGGCAAGGGCTTCGACCTCGATACGGTGGAGGATCGCCGGCACGGGGTCCGTGGTTCGATCCTGGGCCGGATGAAGCGGCACGGCGGCCGGGCGGAGATCCGTTCCGGGCCGGGCGAGGGGACCGAGGTCCGGTTGATCCTGCCGATCACCGGCAACGGCGGCACAGCGGAGAGGGACAGATGACCATGGCCGAGCAGACTGCGGTACCGGACGAGGGCGCGGGCACGCCGGCCGGGCGCCTGCGGGTGTTCCTCGTCGACGACCACGCGATGTTCCGCGCCGGGGTCCGGGCGGAGCTGGGCGGCCACGTCGAGGTGGTGGGGGAGGCGAGCACGGTGGCCGAGGCGGTCAGCCGGATCGCCGCGACCACGCCGGACGTGGTGCTGCTGGACGTGCACATGCCCGACGGGGGCGGCCGGGCGGTACTGGAGGCGATGCGGCGTACCCACCCGCAGGTGCGGTTCCTGGCGTTGAGCGTCTCCGACGCGGCGGAGGACGTGATCGGGTTGATCCGGGCCGGGGCCCGGGGCTACGTCACCAAGACCATTTCGCCGGACGAGCTGACCGACGCGATCCGCCGGGTGGCCGACGGGGACGCCGTCTTCAGCCCGCGGCTGGCCGGGTTCGTGCTCGACGCGTTCGCCGCCCGGCCCGACGCGCCGGTGGCCGATCCCGAGCTGGACCAGCTCACCAACCGCGAGCGCGAGGTGCTGCGGCTGCTGGCCCGGGGGTACGCGTACAAGGAGATCGCCAAGGAGCTCTTCATCTCGATCAAGACGGTGGAGACCCACGTGTCGAACGTGCTGCGCAAGCTCCAGATGTCCAACCGCTACGAGCTCTCCCGCTGGGCGGCGGACCGCCGCCTGGTCTGAACCGGGGAGCGGCCCGAGCGGTCGCCGTCGAGCTGATCGTTATCGGTCGGGCGGGGCGATGGCCGTCCCGACCGTCCGGTAACGTCGGACAGCCGGCCCAGCACCTCGGCCGCCCGGCCGAGGGTCCCGTCAGCCGGACGGACAAAATCGGCCAGCATGCGGTTGACCTGCGGCGACGATGGAGGGCCGGCCCGGGGTTGGGTGGTTTTCGCCCGACCGGCCACCCATGCCCGAGTCCGCGTCGTGTCTTACCTGCTCAGATCGGTATGACCGCCTCGTTTCGTGATCTTTTCTCAGGTATCGGTGACACGGCAGGCAACTAACGGCTTGATAACGGCACCTTCACGGAAGCGGCCGATTGGTGTCACAGTGGCAAGCACCTGACCCCCCGGGTGAGGCACTCCGTACGGCAGCCGTGGACCATGGGACCCACCCCGAGGTGCGTTTCCGTGGCCGTCTACCGTGCGCGGTGCCGATGCCGAGGGGTTGCGGAAGCCCGGCGGATCGGTACATCAGGGGTGTCCCGATTTCACTGCGGTGGCCGGTGGTCCTTCGGACCGCCGGCGGTGTCACCCCCCACGACGTGCGTGAAACCCACGACGGAACCAGGTCAGAAAGAGGAGGCCCCTCGGAATGAGAGTCTCGAAGCGGGCGAGCGCGGTCGCGCTGGGCGCGGCATTCGCGCTCATCGCGTCCGGCTGCTCGAGCGGCAGCAACGAAGGCGGCGAGGGCGGCAACAGCTCCGACGGCGCCGTCACCATCCACGGCGTCCAGCCGGAGAACCCGCTGGTGCCGGCGAACACCACCGAGACCGGTGGCGGCAAGATCGTCGACGACCTGTGGACCGGCCTGGTCGAGTACCCGAACAACGGTGGCGCCCCGCAGAACGCGGTCGCCGAGTCGATCGACACCAGCGACTCGAAGCTCTTCAAGATCAAGATCAAGGAGAACACGAAGTTCCACGACGGCACCCCCGTCAAGGCCAAGAACTTCGTCGACGCCTGGAACTGGGCCGCCTACTCGCCGAACGGCGCGCAGAACGCCTCCTTCTTCGCCGACATCGCCGGCTTCTCGGACGTGAACACCGAGGACCCGGACGGCGAGGAGGGCCCGCAGAAGGCCCCCGAGCCCACGGCCGACAAGATGTCCGGTCTGAAGGTCGTCGACGACTGGAACTTCGAGGTCACGCTCTCCGCGCCGACCGCCGTGTTCCCGACCAAGCTCGGCTACAGCGCCTTCATGCCGCTGCCGGACGCGTTCTTCTCGCAGAAGGCCGAGGACTTCGGCAAGAAGCCGATCGGTAACGGCCCGGTGAAGTTCGTGTCGTGGGAGGACGACGTCGCGATCAAGCTGACGCGCTTCGACGACTACAGCCTGCGCGACAAGATGAAGGTCAAGGACGTCACCGTCAAGCTGTACCAGGACGAGAACGCGGCCTACAACGACCTGCTCTCGGGCAACCTGGACTTCCTGGAGTCGATCCCGGTCTCCGCGCTGGCCGGTGACAAGTGGAAGACCGACCTGGGCGACCGGGCCATGAACACCACCACGCCGACGACCGCCTTCATCGCCTTCCCGTTCTACGACAAGCGGTTCCAGAACCCGAAGCTGCGCAAGGCCGTCTCGCTGGCGATCGACCGGCAGGAGATCTCCGACAAGATCTTCTTCGGCACCCGTAAGCCGGCCGACAGCTGGGCCAACCCGCTGACCCCGGGCGCCAAGCCGGGCAACTGCACCGTCTGCAAGTTCGACGCCGCCCAGGCCAAGCAGCTCCTCACCGAGGCCGGTGGCTTCCAGGGCGAGATGGTCTTCTACTACAACGCCGACTCCAGCCACAAGGAGTGGATGGACGCGGTGGCGCAGCAGGTCAAGACCAACCTGGGCATCAACGCTCGCGCCGAGGGCATGCCGACCTTCGCGGTGTTCCGCCAGGCCGTCAACGCCCACAAGATGAAGGGCCCGTACCGCGCTGCCTGGCAGCAGGACTACCCGGACGTGGAGAACTGGGTGAACCCGCTCTTCGTCAAGGGCGGTTCCTCGAACGACGGTCTCTACAGCAACCCCGAGGTGGACCGGCTGGCCAAGGAGGCCAGCGGCGCGCCGAGCCTGGAGGCTTCGCACGAGAAGTTCGCCGAGGCCGTCGCGCTCGTCGACCAGGACGTTCCGTCGCTGCCGATCTACTTCTACGGCCTGCAGTCCGGCCACTCGGAGAAGATCAAGAAGATGGAGCTGAACAACGTGGGTGAGGCTGACATCACCACGATCGAGCTCTGATCCACACGGTTTGACCCCCGGGTCGGGCTCGCCGCCTGCGGTGAGCCCGACCCGGGGCCGTTCCGCGTGAGGGTGTAGCTTCCCTCGCGTTCGTCGCCACTCCGCGCGTTCGACGCCACCCCTGTCGGCCGCCCGACGCGCCCCCTTGTCAGGAGGACCACCCATGGGCCGTTATCTGCTGAGACGGCTGCTGCAACTCGTTCCGGTCTTCATCGGCACGACGTTCATGATCTACTGGCTCGTCTGGTCGGTGCCTGGAGATCCCTTCGCCGGCAAATGCGGCGAGCGGCGGTGCCCGGAGACGTACGTCGCGTTCATGACCGAGAAGTATCAGCTCGACCAGCCGGTATGGGTGCAGTACGCGACCTACATGAAGAACCTGCTCCAGGGGGACTTCGGCACGAAGTTCAGCGGCCAGTCGATCAACGACATCATCCTGACGTCGTACCCGAACACGCTCAAGCTGGCCCTGGTCGCCCTGGCCATCGAGGCGGTCATCGGCCTCGGCGCCGGCGTGCTGACCGGCCTGCGTCGCAACGGCTTCCTGGACAACCTGGTCCTGGTCTCCACGCTCTTCCTCATCGCGCTGCCGATCTTCGTCATCGGCTTCGTCACCCAGTGGCTGTTCGGCGTCAAGTGGGGCATCGTCACCCCCACCGTGTCGAGCGAGATGCGGCTCACCGAGCTGATTCTCCCCGGCTTCGTGCTGGGTAGCGTGTCGATGGCGTACATCGCCCGGGTGGCGCGGACCAGCATCGCCGAGAACCGGCGGGGTGACTACGTGCGCACCGCGATCGCCAAGGGCCTGCCCATGCGGCGGGTGGTCGGCGTGCACCTGCTGCGCAACTCGCTGATCCCGGTGGTGACCCTGCTCGGCACCGACCTCGGCGCCCTGATGGGCGGCGCGATCGTGACCGAGGGCATCTTCGGCATCAACGGCATCGGCCGGCAGGTCTACCGGGCGATCCTCACCAAGGAGAGCGCTACCGTTGTCTCCATCGTGGTGGTCCTGGTGCTGGTCTACCTGCTGATGAACCTGCTGGTCGACCTGCTCTACGCCGCCCTGGACCCGAGGATTCGTTATGAGTGACCCGAGCACCGCTTCGATCGTCAGCACCCCCCGTATCGAGCAGCCGGCGCAGGCCGGCGCGCCGGCCGACGCCGGCCTGCCGGAGAGCGGCCGCCGGAAGGACAAGCCGCGTGGCCTCCTCGGCGACGCCTGGCGGGACCTGCGCCGCAAGCCGCTGTTCTGGATCTCCGCGACGTTCATCGTGATCTTCCTGGTGATGGCGGCCTTCCCGCAGCTGTTCACCTCGGGTGACGCGGTCAACGGCGCGCTGTCCCGCAGCCGGGTGGAGCCGTCGGCCGACGCCTGGTTCGGCTACGACGTGCAGGGCCGGGACGTGTACGCCCGGGTGATCTACGGTGCCCGCGCCTCGATCGTGGTGGCCGTCATCTCCGTGATCGGTACCCTGCTCATCGGCGGCACCATGGGCATCATCGCCGGCTACCGCGGCGGCTGGGTGGACGCGCTGCTGAGCCGCATCGCCGACGTCTTCTTCGGCCTGCCGTTCGTGCTCGGCGCGATCGTCATCCTGACCACCTTCAACGGCTCCGGCACCAGCAACAGCGAGTGGAAGATCATGGGGCTGGTCATCCTGTCCCTGGTGGTGCTGAGCTGGCCGGTCGTGATGCGGCTGATGCGCTCCTCGGTGCTGGCCACCAAGGAGGCCGACTACATCGTCGCGGCCCGCGCGCTGGGTGCCGGCACCGGCCGGATCATCCTCAAGCACCTGCTGCCGAACTGCCTGGCGCCGCTGCTGGTCTACGGCACGATCATGGTCGGCTCGTTCATCGGCGCGGAGGCAACGCTCTCCTTCCTGGGCGTCGGGCTGAAGAGCCCGGTCGTCTCCTGGGGCATCATGATCAGCGAGGCGCAGAACTACATCCGGGTCTCGCCGTTCCTGCTGTTCTTCCCCGCGCTGTTCCTCGTCGTCGCCGTGCTCAGCTTCGTGATGCTCGGCGAGGCGGTCCGCGAGGCCCTCGACCCGAAGCTCCGATAGGGGAACTGAAGTGTCCGACATTCTCGTCTCCGAGCAGTCCGCGCCGGGCGCCGGATCCGGCCGCCCCGCCGGTCGCCTGCTCGAGGTGGAAGACCTGCGGGTCGAGTTCCGCACCCGGGACGGCGTCGCCAAGGTCATCAACGGGGTCACGTACCACGTCGACGCGGGGGAGACCCTCGCCGTGCTCGGCGAGTCCGGCTCCGGCAAGAGCGTCACCGCGCAGACCATCATGGGCATCCTGGACACCCCGCCCGGGTTCGTCACCGGCGGCCAGGTCCGCTTCCACGGCAAGGACATGCTCAAGATGTCCGGCGAGGAGCGGCGGCGGATCCGTGGTGAGGGCATTGCGATGATCTTCCAGGACTCGCTCTCCGCCCTCAACCCGGTTTTCACGGTCGGTTTCCAGGTCGCCGAGCAGTTCCGCATCCGGCGCGGCATGAGCCGCGCGGACGCCAAGAAGCGCGCGATCGAGATGCTCGACCAGGTGAAGATCCCCAACGCCAAGGGTCGGTACAGCAACTACCCGCACCAGTTCTCCGGCGGCATGCGGCAGCGCGCGATGATCGCGATGTCGCTGGCGCTCGACCCGGAGGTGCTGATCGCGGACGAGCCGACCACCGCGCTGGACGTGACCGTGCAGGCCCAGATCATGGACCTGCTCGGCGAACTCCAGCGGGAGCGGCGGATGGGCATGATCCTGATCACCCACGACCTCGGCGTGGTCGCCGACGTCGCGGACCGGATCGCGGTCATGTACGCCGGGCGGATCGTCGAGGAAGCCGACGTGTACGAGCTGTACGCCAAGCCGGGACACCCGTACACCCTCGGCCTGCTCAACTCGATCCCGCGGATGGACGAGAAGGGTCAGGAGCTCCGTACCATCAAGGGGCTTCCGCCGAACCTGATGAACATCCCGCCGGGCTGCCCGTTCAACCCGCGCTGCCCGATGGCGCAGCCGGTGTGCCGGGAGAAGGTGCCCCCGCTGCTGCAGATCGGTGCCAGCCGGGCCAGCGCCTGCCACTTCGCCGAGGAGCTCGTGAACCGTGACTGAGAACATCATCGAGGTTCGTGACCTGGTCAAGCACTACCCCGTCACCCGCGGTGTGGTGTTCAAGAAGACCGTCGGTCACGTCAAGGCGGTGGACGGCGTCTCCTTCGACCTGAAGGCGGGTGAGACGCTCGGTGTCGTGGGCGAGTCCGGCTGTGGCAAGTCGACCCTGGCCCGGGTCCTGATGAACCTGGAGAAGCCGACCGCCGGCCAGGTGCTCTACAAGGGGCAGGACATCTCCAAGGTGCGGGGCGGCGCGCTGCGCCGGCTGCGGCGGCAGATCCAACTGGTGATGCAGGACCCGTACACCTCGCTGAATCCGCGGATGACCGTCGGCGACCTGATCGGCGAGCCGTTCGAGATCCACCCCGAGGTGGCCCCGAAGGGCAGCCGCCGGTCCAAGGTCCAGGAGCTCCTCGACCTGGTCGGCCTGAACCCGGAGCACATCAACCGGTACCCGCACCAGTTCTCCGGCGGTCAGCGGCAGCGCATCGGCATCGCCCGGGCGCTGGCCCTGCGGCCCGAGATCATCGTCTGTGACGAGCCGGTGTCGGCCCTGGACGTGTCGATCCAGGCGCAGGTGATGAACCTGCTGGAGAAGCTCCAGGCGGAGTTCGGCCTGTCGTACGTGTTCATCGCGCACGACCTGTCCGTGGTGCGCCACCTCTCCGACCGGGTCGCCGTGATGTACCTCGGCAAGATGGTCGAGGTCGGCACCGAGGACGAGATCTACGAGCGGCCGACCCACCCGTACACCCAGGCGCTGCTGTCGGCGGTGCCGGTGCCGGACCCGACGCTGCGGGACAACAAGGCGATCATCCGGCTCACCGGTGACGTCCCCTCCCCGATCAGCCCGCCCTCGGGCTGCCGGTTCCGCACCCGGTGCTGGAAGGCGCAGGACGTCTGCGCCCAGGAGGTGCCGCTGCTGGAGATCCGGCGCGGCTCGGACCACCCGAGCGCGTGCCACTTCGCGGAGCAGCGGGAGATCGTTCCCACCCACGAGGTGTGATCCACCCGGACCGCCTGCCGGCGTCAGCGTGACGCCGGCAGGCGGTCCGTCGTATCCGGGGCCGGCCGGCGGCCGGCCCCGACGGTCCGGGGTGCGGCATGTCGGCCGGTCGGCTGGTGGGATGCGCCGAAGTGCGGGGCCGTCGGCTGGTGGGGATGCGCCGAAGTGCGGCATGTCGGGTCCATGGCCCGGGCGAGCCGTCGTCATAGGGGGCCGCGGCCGGCGCGCAGCAGCAACAGCGCAAGCTGGGTGCCGTCGGCACCCAGGGCCGCCCGGAACCGCTCCAGGATCTGCCGCTCTCGGGAGAGCACCAGCCGGGTGCCGCCGGAGGCCATCCGGGTGGCGCCGACCTCCTGGGAGAGGGCGGCCCGCTCCTGCCACAGCGCGATGATGCTGCTGTCGATCTCGTCGATCCGCTCCCGGATGGCGGCGATCCGCTCGGCGGCCGCCGAGTCGTCGGTGCCGGTCGCCTTCGTGCCGGTCGCCTCGGCACCGGCCGGGCGGGCAGCGTCGGTGCCACCCGCCGGTCGTGCGCCGGTGGGCTGGTCACCGGTCGCTCCCGGCACGCCGCCGCTGGACTCCACCACGTCTGTCATCATCGCCGTGCTCCTCGCCGGAATCGTGCCCGGTGCCGGGAAACCGGGACGAAAAAGCCCCGGGCTCCTCGAGCCCGGGGCTTTTCGTAGGTCTGGTTGATCAGGCGCGACCTACGGCTGCCGGACTCCCGGTGCCGTAGTAAAAGTAGAAGCGCTGATCGAACACGTCGTCGAGTATGCCGGCCGGGCGGCGGGCTCCGCAAGGATTCCGCCAAACCGTGGGACGCCGGCGCCGTCCGGGCCCGGTGGTGACGCCTTCGTCTCGTCGGCGCGTACGCGGGCGGGAAGTGTCCGCCCGGCGGCATAGACTCGCCGTGCGATGCATCCTCTCTTCGACATCCCCGCGTCCCCGCCCGCGCCCGAGCCCGCCCGCCCCGCGCCGCATCGGCCCGGGCCGGCCCGTGGCCGCCTCGACCCGCATGAGCTGGTCGAGGGCCTCAACGGGCCCCAGCGGGACGCGGTGACCCACGCCGGCTCCCCGCTGCTGATCGTGGCCGGCGCCGGTTCCGGCAAGACCCGGGTGCTCACCCACCGGATCGCGTACCTGCTCGCCGCGCGGGACGTGCACCCCGGCGAGATCATCGCGATCACCTTCACCAACAAGGCGGCCGGCGAGATGAAGGAGCGGGTGGCCGCGCTGGTCGGCGCGCGCGCCCGGCTGATGTGGGTGTCGACGTTCCACTCCGCCTGCGTGCGGATCCTGCGCGCCGAGCACGAGCACGCCGGGCTGAAGTCGACCTTCTCGATCTACGACGCGGACGACTCGCGCCGGCTGATGCAGTTGGTGACCCGCGAGCTGGATCTGGACCCCAAGCGCTACCCGGCCCGCGGGCTGGCCGCCCAGGTCTCCAACCTGAAGAACGAGCTGATCGACCCGGAGACCTTCGCCGCCGGGGCCAAGGGGCCCAACGAGCGGGCGCTGTCGGAGGCTTACACGCTCTACCAGCGGCGGCTGCGCGAGGCGCACGCGCTGGACTTCGACGATCTGATCATGACGACGGTGCACCTGTTCCAGTCGCACCCGCACGTTGCGGAGACCTACCGCCGCCGGTTCCGGCACGTGCTGGTGGATGAATACCAGGACACCAACCACGCCCAGTACACGCTGATCAAGGAGCTGGTCGCCGGCACTGAGGGGCTGGCGCCCGCGGAGCTGTGCGTGGTCGGTGACGCCGACCAGTCGATCTACGCGTTCCGGGGTGCGACGATTCGCAACATCCTGGAGTTCGAGCGGGACTTCACCGACGCCCGGACGATCCTGCTGGAGCAGAACTACCGCTCCACCCAGACCATCCTCAACGCCGCCAACGCGGTGATCGACCGGAACACCTCGCGTAAGCCGAAGCGGTTGTGGAGTGACGCCGGGGCCGGCGAGCGGATCGTCGGCTACGTCGCCGACACCGAGCACGCCGAGGCGGACTGGGTGGGCCGGGAGGTCGACCGGCTGGTCGACGCCGGCGAGACCCGCCCCGGCGACGTGGCGGTCTTCTACCGCACCAACGCCCAGTCCCGGGTCTTCGAGGAGGTGTTCATCCGGGTCGGCCTGCCCTACAAGGTGGTCGGCGGGGTGCGCTTCTACGAGCGCAAGGAGGTCCGCGACGCGCTGGCCTACCTGCGCGCGGTGGTCAACGACGACGACACGGTGAGCCTGCGCCGCATCCTCAACACGCCCCGCCGGGGCATCGGGGAGCGGGCCGAGGCGTGCGTCGAGGCGCTGTCCAGCCGGGACCGGGTCTCCTTCGGCGCCGCGCTGCGCCGGGCCAAGGACGCCCCGGGCATCTCCACCCGGGCGGCGAACGGCATCGCCGACTTCGTCGCCCTGCTCGACGGCGCCCGCGAGCTGGCCGAGACCGGCACACCGGAGGAGGTGCTGGAGGCGGTGCTGACCCGCTCCGGTTACCTCACCGAGCTGGAGGAGAGCCTGGACCCGCAGGACGCGGGCCGGGTGGACAACCTCCAGGAACTGGTCAGCGTCGCCCGGGAGTACACCGAGCGGATCGAGGCGCTCGGCGCGGAGGGGGAGCGGGCCACCCTGGCCGGCTTCCTGGAGCAGGTGGCGCTGGTCGCCGACGCCGACCAGATCCCGGTGCAGCCAGGCTCGGCACCTGACGGTGCCGAGGCAGACGATGCCGCGCCTCATCAGGGCGTGGTCACCCTGATGACCCTGCACACCGCCAAGGGCCTGGAGTTCCCGGTGGTCTTCCTGACCGGCCTGGAGGACGGCGTCTTCCCGCACCTGCGTTCGCTGGGCGACACCCGCGAGCTGGAGGAGGAGCGCCGGCTGGCGTATGTGGGCATCACCCGGGCCCGGGAGCGGCTCTACCTGTCCCGGGCGGTGACCCGCTCGGCGTGGGGGCAGCCCGCGTACAACCCGCCGTCGCGGTTCCTGGAGGAGCTGCCGCCGGAGCTGGTCCGCTGGGAGCGCACCGAGGGGTCGTACACCTCGTGGGCCGGCGGGGGCGGTGGCGTCGGCGGGCGCGGGGACCGCGCCGGCCGACCGGGCGGCTTCGCCGGGGGTACGCCGAAGGCGGCCCAGCTGGCCCGCAAGCTCGGCGTGGACGGCAGCCGCCTGGCCACCGCCAGCGAGCTGCCGCAGGCGCCGAAGGTGGCGGCGGGGGACCGGGTCAACCACCAGCGGTACGGCCTCGGCCGGGTGCTGGCCGTCGAGGGGCACGGCCCAGGCGCGCGGGCCCAGATCGACTTCGGTGACCAGACCATGTGGCTGGTGCTCCGGCACGCGCCGATCGACAAGCTCTGAGCGACGCGGGGCCCGGTCGCCGGCGAACCGCCGGTGACCGGGCCGCCGCCCGTCCATGAGCCGTCAGCAGGCCACGTCGATGCCCCGGGCGCGCAGGAACGGCGCCGGGTCGATCTGGTTCCACATGCCGCCCTGATGCACCTCGAAGTGCAGGTGCGGGCCGGTGGAGTCGCCGGTGGAGCCCTCGTAGCCGATCAGTTCACCGGCACTGACCTGGTCGCCCTCGCTGACCACCAGCCGGCTCTGGTGGGCGTAGTGGGTGAGGTAGCCGTTGCCGTGGTCGACGAAGACCGAGTTGCCGTAGCCGTCACCGGCGTCGCCGGCCTTCACCACGGTCCCGGCGGCGGCGGCGTGGATCGGGGTGCCGGCGGGCATCGCGAAGTCGATGCCGGCGTGCAGGGTGCCCCACCGCTGGCCGTAGCAGGAGGTGATCTCGGCGCCCTTCATCGGGATCACCCAGGCGGGCTTCGGCTTGGCGGTGCGCTTCGGCGTCGCGGTGGCGGTCGGCTTCGGCTTCGGCTTGGCGGTGGCACGGGGGGTGGGGCGGGCCGACGGGCGGACGGTCGGGGTGGCCGCGCTGGGGCTGGCGGTGGGGGTGATCGGGGTGGCCTCGTCCCGGGCGGAGCGGTCGGCCGGGGCGGCGGCATCGGCTCGGGCGGCGGCGTCGGCCTGGGCCTGGGCGTCGAGCGACACCGCGGCGGAACGCGGCGCGTCCGGCCGGCTCAGCGTGGCGGCGGAGACACCGGCGACGCCCAGGGCGACCAGCGTGACCGCGCCGACCACCAGCCGGCCGCGGCGCCGTCCGGCCAGCAGCCGGTGCCGGCCGACGGCGGCAGTCTCCTCGTTCGGGTTGTCGTGGTCTTGCTGAGGGTAGCTGTCTTCCTGCACAACGGACCTTCACGGATCGGGGACACGTGACCCGCAAATACTGGTGTCAGCGTGCTGACCGGCGGGTAGGTGTCCCCGGCAGAAGTGCGGATCAAGGGAGGCGGCGGGCCGGATATCTGCCGGTCCGAGGCGGATCGTCCCGGTAGCTGATCTTGCCGGCCTGTGGTCCGCGCCACACTTCCCGCTGTGGTCCAGCAGACATCAAGTGGGGCGAGGCGACGAAAAACCGCCCGGATCGGTCGATCCGGGCGGTCATCGGGCGGTACGCGCCGTCAGGACGCGGCTACCTCGCTGTAGTAGGTGTCGATCTGCAGCTTGATGTTCACTCCGCGGGTCTCCAGCCACGGCACCGGGTCGAGCGGCTGGCCGTCGACGTGGACCTCGATGTGCAGGTGCGAGCCGTACGAGTGGCCGGTGTTGCCGACCAGGCCGAGCTGGTCGCCCGCCTTCACCTGCTGCCCCTCGCGGACGCTCACCTCGGAGGAGTGGCCGTAGATGATTTCGCTGCCGTCGGCGTGCTGCACGATCACCGCGTAGCCGTAGCCGCCGAACCAGCCGGCCTTGGTGACGGTGCCCTCGTGGATCGCCACGTACGGGGTGCCTTCCGGGGCGACCAGGTCGATGCCGGTGTGCAGCTTGCCCCAGCGCATGCCGTACGGCGACTTGAAGTCGTAACCCTGCAGCGGCAGCAGCCAGACCTCTTCCCGGGTCGCCTGGCTGTCCCGGGCGTTGCTCCGGGAGGGCTTGTCGGCGGAGGCGGCCCGTTCGGCCGCGTCCTGACTGGTGATCGAGGCCTGCTTGAGCTCGTCGAGGACCGACGGGTTGACGCTCTTGGCGTCGGGCAGGGCGCCGGCGCCCAGCGCGACGACACCGGCGCCGACGAAGGCGGTGGTGACGACGGCGGCGTAGCGGCTCCGGGGTGGGGTGGGTACGCGGCGGCGGCCGCGATATCTATCGGGCTCAGACGACAGGCGCTGGCGCACGCACACCCTCCGTTGTCGGGGATCCGATGCGGTTACCGACCGTTCGGTGCAGCTCGATCGAACGTCCGGTGCCGCGTCGTCACCCGTCCATGGACCTGATGACAACCGTGGACACGTTAGCCAACCCCCGCCCCGGTCACAAGCGGAAGCGCCGAACCGGCGTTTCTTTCTGTCCCTTTCCGTCCGGCATTGTCATAGCTCCATGCCCCGGTCGGAGGTCCCCGATACTGCCCGTTCGTCGCCGACAGTGACCGTTCGGCGGAGGCGTCCGACTTCCTGGACGGCGGTCGGCGCTGGTAGGGGCGGCCCGGATTTCCCGGCTCCGGGTCGGCGGGTTACCGTTCGTTCAGGTGTTGAGTCGCGGAGCCCGTGAAAGGTGTGCGCTGATGAGCTCTCGAATCCGGGTCGTCGTCGCGAAGCCGGGCCTGGACGGCCACGACCGCGGTGCCAAGGTGGTCGCCCGCGCCCTCCGCGACGCCGGCATGGAGGTCATCTACACCGGCCTGCACCAGACCCCGGAGCAGATCGTGGAAACCGCGATCCAGGAGGACGCGGATGCGGTCGGCCTCTCCGTGCTCTCCGGGGCGCACATGACGCTCTTCCGCCGGGTGCTGGAACTGCTCGGCGAGCGGGACGCCCGGGACATCGTCGTCTTCGGTGGCGGGATCATCCCGGACGCCGACATCCCCGAGCTGGAGCAGCTCGGGGTAGCCAAGATCTTCACGCCGGGCGCGACCACGCAGTCGATCGTCGAGTGGGTCCGGACGAACGTGGCGCAGGCCGTCGCCTGAACCCGGCCCCGACCGCCTAACGATCCGGATTTGGGCAGGGAGAAGGGCCGGACGCACCCCTCACACGCCCGGCCCTTCTATGCACGATGCCCCGCCGCCACCCCTCGACCGACAGGGCATCGGCCGCTCCCGCCCTCGCGCTGAATCAGCGCTCCGACATCACACTCAACGACGCCCCCGACCGGCGGTTACGGGTGCGAGCAGGGACCCCTGCCACCGCATTCCGGCGTACCGGGGGCCTGGCCGGCCACCGAGGGTGGTGACGGCGGGTCACCGAGTATTGACGCAGGGTCGTAGGCTGGTCGGTACCGCCACCCATCCCCCGGAGGCCGCCGTGCCGGTCGCGCCGCAGCCCGCTCCGGACTCCGCCGTGCGCGTCGCCCGCCGCGTCCCCGAGGGCCAGCCCTTCGTCGTCCGTCCCCGGGTGCGCCGCCGCGCCGGCCGGGTCGCCGTCCTGATCGGGGCGGTGCTGGGCGGGTTCTTCCTGGTCACCGGGATCGGCCGGCTCGGCGGCCCGCCGGCCGCCGGGCTGCTGGCCCCGCTCGCCGGCTGCTGCCTGCTGGTGTCGGCACTGTTCTGGCTCGGCAACCCGGACGATCCGGTGCTCGCGGCCGGCCCGGACGGCCTCTGGGTCCGGGCCCGGGCGTTCCGGGGCCAGGTGGTCTGGCTGCCGTGGACGGAGATCGCCCTGGTGCACCGCCGCCGGCACGGCCTGGCGCCGGTGCTCTGCGTGGAACCCCGGGACCGCGGCCTGTTCCGCCGGCTCGGCCTGCTGGCCTGGCTGGACACCCAGGTGCCCGGACCGCCCGGGCCGGCGCGGCCGGCGCACCCGGGCTTCCTCGCCCGGCTGCGGCTCACCGACCGCGCCGAGGAGGAGGTCGTCGCGGCGCTGCGGCGCTACGCCCGGGGGCGCTGCCCGATCGACTGACTCGGCGCGGGGCTGTGCATTACCGCACACCCCGCACCCGGTCGGTTGCCGCCCGTCCCAATCTCGTTAGGCTGCGGCAAATGGCCTGTCTGATCTGATGACAGGCGTCAAACTGTTTATCTCAACGCTGGTGGCGGCGCGACGGCGCGCCGCGGAGACGGGACGGGACGCGCAAACGTGGACCTGTACGAGTACCAGGGGCGGGACCTGTTCGAGCGGCACGGCTTGCCCGTGCTCGCCGGCGGCGTCGCCACTACCCCGGAGGAGGCCCGCGCGATCGCCGAGCGACTCGGCGGCCGGGTCGTCGTCAAGGCGCAGGTGAAGGTCGGCGGCCGAGGCAAGGCCGGTGGCGTCAAGCTCGCCGAGGGCGCGGAGGAGACGGTGGCCCGGGCCACCGACATCCTCGGCATGGACATCAAGGGCCACAGCGTCCACAAGGTCATGATCACCGTGACGGCGGACGTGGCCGACGAGTACTACTTCTCGTACCTGCTCGACCGGGCGAACCGCACCTTCCTCTGCATCGCCAGCGTTGCCGGCGGCATGGACATCGAGCAGGTGGCCGCGGAGACCCCGGACAAGGTGGTCAAGGCCCCGATCGACGCGGTCAAGGGCGTGGACGAGGCGAAGGCCCGGGAGATCGTGACCGCCGCCGGCTTCCCGGCCGAGGTCGCCGACCAGGTCGTCGAGGTCGCGGTGGGCCTGTGGCAGGCCTTCGTGGCCGAGGACGCCACCCTGGTCGAGGTGAACCCGCTGGCCACGACCAAGGACGGCAAGCTGCTGCTGCTGGACGCGAAGATCTCGCTGGACGAGAACGCCGCGTTCCGCCACCCGGACCACGAGGCCCTGGTCGACCAGGCCGCCGTGGACCCGCTGGAGCAGGCCGCCAAGTCCAAGGACCTCAACTACGTCAAGCTCGACGGCGAGGTCGGCATCATCGGCAACGGCGCGGGCCTGGTCATGTCGACCCTCGACGTGGTCGCGTACGCCGGTGAGCGGCACGGCGGCGTCAAGCCGGCCAACTTCCTCGACATCGGCGGCGGCGCGAGCGCCGAGGTGATGGCGAACGGCCTGGAGATCGTCCTCTCCGACCCGTCGGTGCGCAGTGTCTTCGTCAACGTCTTCGGCGGCATCACCGCGTGCGACGCCGTCGCCAACGGCATCGTGCAGGCGCTGGCGCTGCTCGAGCAGCGTGGCGAGAAGGCCACCAAGCCGCTCGTCGTCCGCCTCGACGGCAACAACGCCGAGGCCGGTCGGGCGATCCTCGACGACGCGAACAACCCGCTCATCCAGCGGGTCGACACCATGGACGGCGCGGCCGAGCGGGCCGCCGAGCTGGCAGCTGCGGGGGTCTGACAATGGCTATCTGGCTGACCAAGGACTCCAAGGTCATCGTGCAGGGGATGACCGGTTCCGAGGGTTCCAAGCACACCCGGCGGATGCTCGCCGCCGGCACCAACGTGGTCGGTGGCGTGAACCCGCGCAAGGCCGGCACCACTGTCGACTTCGACGGCGCCGAGCTGCCGGTCTTCGCCTCCGTCGCGGACGCGATGAAATCCACCGGGGCGGACGTCACGGTCATCTTCGTGCCGCCGCAGTTCACCAAGGGCGCCGTGGTCGAGGCGATCGACGCCGGCATCGAGCTGGCCGTGGTGATCACCGAGGGCGTGCCGGTGCACGACACCGCCGCGTTCTGGGCGTACAACGTGGCCAAGGGCGAGCGGACCCGGATCATCGGTCCGAACTGCCCGGGCATCGCCTCGCCGGGCGCGTCCAACGCCGGCATCATCCCGGCCGACATCACCGGCTCCGGCCGGATCGGCCTGGTCAGCAAGAGCGGCACGCTGACCTACCAGATGATGTACGAGCTGCGCGACATCGGCTTCTCCACCTGCGTCGGCATCGGCGGTGACCCGATCATCGGCACCACCCACATCGACGCGCTGGCCGCCTTCGAGGCGGACCCGGAGACCGACGCGATCGTGATGATCGGTGAGATCGGCGGCGACGCCGAGGAGCGGGCGGCCGAGTTCATCAAGGCCAACGTCACCAAGCCGGTGGTCGGCTACATCGCCGGCTTCACCGCCCCGCCCGGCAAGACGATGGGCCACGCCGGCGCGATCATCTCCGGCTCGGCGGGCACCGCCGACGCGAAGAAGGCAGCGCTGGAGGCGGTCGGCGTCAAGGTCGGCAAGACCCCGACCGAGACCGCCAAGCTGATGCGGGAGCTCATGTCCGGCCACTGAGCCGCCGCACGTGACGCACCGAGGGGGCCGACCGGCACCGGTCGGCCCCCTCGGCTCGTCGTACCCCGTCACCCCGCCGGGCGGGTCAGCGGTACCAGTACGGGTAGTAGTAGGCGCCCCGCGCCCGCACGATCGCGCTGACGATGAGGTTGATGACGCCGAGCGCGATGGCCAACCAGCCGAGCAGCGGCGACCTGCCGAAACGCTTGGCGTCCCGGATCGACAGCCAGCCGAAGACGATGCCCAGGATGCCGCAGCACAGCAGGCCGAGGATGATCCCCAGGACGCCCCACAGGGTGGTCCGGTCCCGGCCGGCGGCCGGTGGCGGCGGTGGTGGCGGATAAGGAGCGTTCACGGCTTCCTCCGAGCGGTCGGTGCCGCGACGGGAAGGTCGCGTCCCTGGCCCGAGGCTAAACCGGATCGCCGGCCAGGACCGGTGGATCACGGAACTCGCCACCGGTAGGGGGCGGTACCGGCCTGCCGGGGCCCGGGCGGCATGCCAGAGTAGACCCGATGTCCTCCGTCACCCCTGACCAGCCGCGCCGTCCCGTCGCCGACACCCGACCGCCCGGCCGCCCCCGGGCGGGGGCCCGGGTGCCCGCGCCGCGCGCCGGCGAGCCCTCCCGCAGCCGGGCGCCGTTGCCCGTCGCCGCCGGGGTGGCGGCGCTCTGGGCCGCGCTCACCGGCTGGCTGCCGGTGGCCGTGGTGCTGGCCCTCGCCCAGCTGACCGAGGACGCCGGCTCGCTGCCCGGCGCGCTCGGCGCCGGGCTGGCCGGCTGGCTGCTCGGCCACGGCGTGCCACTCGGCACCGAGGCCGGGCCGCTCGGCCTGAGCCCGCTGGCGCTGACCGGCCTGGTCGTCTGGCGGCTGACCCGGGCCGGGGTGCACGCCAGCCGGGCCGTGGGCGCCCGCGGCGGCCGTTCGCCCCGGGCGGCGCTCACCGTCGCGGCGGCGGTGGGAATCGCGTACGGCCTGCTCGGCGCGGTGGCCGCCCTGCTGGTCGGGCTCGCCGGCCCGCAGGTCTCCCCGGTCCGGGCCGGGCTCACCGCCCTGGCGTTCGGGGTGCCGGCCGCCCTGCTCGGCGCGGTACGCACCACCGGGGTCGCCGTGCTGCTCGCCGAGCGGCTGCCGCCGCCGGTGGTCGACGGCGTGCGCACCGGCGTGGTGGCCGCGCTGCTGCTGCTCGGCGCGGGCGCCGGGGCGGCCGGGTTGGCGGTGGCCACCGGGGGTGGGGACGCCGCCGACATGATCGGCGCCTACCGCACCGGGGTGGCCGGCCAGGCCGGGATCACCCTGGTCAGCCTCGCGTACGCGCCGAACGCCGCGGTTTGGTCGCTGAGTTACCTGCTCGGTCCCGGGTTCGCCGTCGGCGTCGACACCGCCGTACGCACCAGCGAGGTCTCGCTCGGCGCGCTGCCCGCCGTACCCCTGCTGGCCGGGCTGCCGCGCGGCCCGGTCGACGGGCCGGGTGCCCTGCTGCTCGCCGTCCCGGTGCTGCTGGCGATGGCCGCGGGTTGGCTGCTGGCCCGGCGGTTGCTGCGGGCCGCGACCCAGCGGCGGGCCGTGCCGGGCTGGCCGGTCCTGCTGGTGCCCGCGGCGCTCGCCGGCCCGGTGGCCGGCCTGCTGCTCGGCGCTGCCGCGGCGGCGGCCCGCGGCCCGCTCGGCGGCGGCCGGCTGGCCGAGGTCGGTCCGGTGCCCTGGCAGGTGGCGGGCGTGTCGACCGCGGTGGTCGCGGTGGGCGCGCTGCTCGGCTGCGCGGCCGGCAAGCTGCTCGCCCGGCCCGCCCCGTCCCGCTGACGCCGGCGCTGGACCGGGAGACGCCGAGGGGCGCCCCGGTCGGGGCGCCCCTCGGGCAGCGGTGCGGCGATCAGGGGTTGGTCGGCAGGTCCAGGCCCAGGCCGACGAAGTACAGGATGATGAGCAGGATGCCCAGGGCGACGGCGACGGCGCCGCAGATCAGACCGGCCTTGGCCTGGCCGCCGTTGCTGGCCAGCCCCTGGGCGGCCTTCTGCCGGCCGAGGTAGCCGGTGACCACCGCCGCGATGCCCAGCGGGATGCCCAGGTAGAGGCAGCAGACCATCGGGATCGCGGCGATGCCCAGGATCATCGAGACCAGGCCGAGGGTGTTGTTCTGCCCCTGCGGCTGCGGGTAGCCGGCGTTCGGGTAGCCCGGGGCGCCGTACGGCTGCTGCGCGGCGTACGGGTCCTGGTACGGCTGCGGCTGGCCGTACGGCTGGCCGGAGGTGGGCGGCTGCCCGTACGGCTGGCCCGAGGTGGGCTGCTGGCCGTACGGCGCCTGCGGCGGGGCCGCGTACGGGTCCGGCTGGCCGTAGGGCTGGCCCGAGGTGGGCTGCTGCCCGTACGGCGGCTGCGGCGCCTGCGGCGGCTGGCCGTACGGGTCGGCGGGGAAGTGGGGGGCGGTCGGGTCCTGGTTGGGCTGCTGGCCGTACGGGTCCTGACCGGGCTGTCCGGGCTGCATGCGCGCGTACTCCTCGTTCTGACGGCACTGTCGGCGTGCCGTCCGTTGACGGTCCGGAGCCGGCCGTACGCCGGGCACCGAGCGATCGGCAGCGTATCGCGTCCAGGCCAGCGCGGTGATCGCGCACGATCCGCACCGCCCGTGCGTCCGGCGGGCCGGCCGCCCGATAGGCTGGCCCCCGTGACCGAGCCCGCGTCCGGCGCCCGCCTCGTCGTCCTCCTCTCCGGTTCCGGCAGCAACCTTCAGGCGCTGCTGGACGCCGCCGCCGACCCCGGCTACGGGGCGCGGGTGGTCGCCGTGGGCGCCGACCGGGACGGCATCGCCGGCCTGGACCGGGCCGCGGCGGCCGGGGTGCCGACCTTCGTGGAGCGGCTGACGGACCACCCGACCCGCGAGGACTGGGACCGGGCACTGACCGCGCGGGTCGCGGAGCACCGGCCGGACCTGGTGATCAGCGCCGGCTTCCTCAAGCTGGTCGGCCCGCACTTCCTCGCCGCGTTCGGCGACCGCTACCTCAACACCCACAACACCCTGCTGCCGGCGTTCCCCGGCATCCACGGGCCCCGCGACGCGCTCGCCTACGGCGTCAAGGTCACCGGGGCCACCCTCTTCTTCGTCGACGCCGGCATGGACACCGGGCCGATCGTCGCGCAGGTCGCGGTGCCGGTGCTCGACGGCGACGACGTGGCGGCGCTCACCGAGCGCATCAAGACCGCCGAGCGGCGCCAGCTCGTCGAGCAGGTCGGCCGCCTGGTCCGTGAAGGTTGGACAGTCACCGGAAGAAAGGTCACGGTCGGAGTGAGTGCCACCGCAGACGAGCGCCGTCCGATCCGACGGGCGCTGGTGAGCGTCTACGACAAGGGCGGCCTGGTCGAGCTGGCCCGGGCGCTGCACGCCGCCGGGGTGGAGATCGTCTCGACCGGCAGCACCGCCACCACCATCGCCGGCGCCGGCGTGCCGGTGACCGCGGTCGAGCAGGTGACCGGCTTCCCGGAGATCCTGGACGGCCGGGTGAAGACCCTGCACCCGAAGATCCACGGCGGCCTCCTCGCCGACCTGCGTAGGGACTCGCACGCCGCCCAGCTCGACGAGCACGGGATCGGCGGGATCGACCTGCTGGTCTCCAACCTCTACCCGTTCCAGGACACGGTGGCCTCCGGCGCCGGCCCCGACGAGTGCGTCGAGCAGATCGACATCGGCGGCCCGGCGATGGTCCGCGCGGCGGCCAAGAACCACGCCTCGGTCGCCGTGGTGACCGACCCGGCGGCGTACCCGGCACTGGTCGCCGCGCTGGCCGAGGGCGGCTTCACGCTGGCCCAGCGCCGGGCGCTCGCGGCCCGCGCGTTCGCCGACATCGCCGAGTACGACGTGGCCGTCGCCGAGTGGTTCGCCGCCACGCTCAACCCGGCCGCCGACGGATGGCCGGAGTTCGCCGGGCTCGCGCTGCGCCGCCAGGCGGTGCTGCGCTACGGCGAGAACCCGCACCAGGGCGCAGCCGTCTACGCCGACCCGGCCAGCCCGCCGGGTCTGGCGCAGGCCGAGCAGCTGCACGGCAAGGAGATGTCCTACAACAACTACGTGGACGCGGACGCCGCGTGGCGGGCGGCCAACGACTTCGCTGACCAGCCGGCCGTGGCCATCATCAAGCACGCCAACCCGTGCGGCATCGCGGTCGGCGCGGACGTGGCCGAGGCGCACCGCCGGGCCCACGACTGTGACCCGGTCTCCGCCTTCGGCGGGGTCATCGCGGTGAACCGCCCGGTCAGCGTGGAGCTGGCCCGGCAGGTCGCGGAGATCTTCACCGAGGTCCTGGTGGCACCCGGGTTCGAGCCGGGCGCGGTGGAGATCCTCCAGGGCCGGAAGAACCTCCGGCTGCTGCGGGCGCCCGAGTTCAACCCGCTGCCGGCCGAGTGGCGGCAGGTCACCGGCGGAGTGCTGGTGCAACTGCGGGACCGGATCGACGCCGAGGGCGACGACCCGGCCAACTGGCGGCTGGCCACCGGCGAGCCGGCCGACGAGGCGACCCTGCGCGATCTCGTGCTGGCCTGGCGGGCGGTGCGCGCGGTGAAGAGCAACGCGATCCTGCTGGCCAAGGACGGCGCCTCGGTCGGGGTCGGCATGGGCCAGGTGAACCGGGTCGACTCGGCCCGACTGGCGGTCAGCCGGGCCGGTGCCGAGCGGGCGCGTGGCGCGGTGGCGGCCTCGGACGCGTTCTTCCCGTTCGCCGACGGCCCGCAGATCCTCATCGACGCCGGGGTACGGGCCATCGTGCAGCCCGGTGGCTCCGTCCGCGACGAGGAGACCATCGCCGCCTGCAAGGAGGCCGGTGTGACCATGTACCTCACCGGCACCCGGCACTTCTTCCACTGACGCCGGCACGGGGCGGGACGCGGTCACCGCGTCCCGCCCCGTCTGCCTCCCGGTCTTACCGGAGCGCCTCGATCTTCAGCAGGTCGACCCGGTCGAAGAGGTCCATCTCCACGTTCCTGACCTTCGCCGAGTGGCCGAAGCTGTTCTGGCCGAACCGCAGCGGGATCACCGGCAGGTCCGCGGCGAGCAGGTCCTCCGCCGCCTGGTACTTCCGGATCGCCTCCGCCTCGCTCGGGGCCTTGGCGCCCTCGGCGAGGAGCCGGTCGAACCGCTCGTTGCGGTAGCCGTAGTAGTTCGACGAGCCGTTGGTGCTGTACAGCGGGCCGAGGTAGTTCTCCATGGACGGGTAGTCCATGACCCAGCCCATCCGAAACATACCCACCGGCTGCTTCCGGCCCAGCTTGGTCAGCAGGTCGGCGAACTTCGGCTCGGCGGTGCCGACGCAGCTCACGCCGAGGTTCGCGGCGAGCTGGTCGCAGGTCGCGTCGACCCAGGCGCGGTGGGCGCCGTCGCCGTTGTAGGACAGCTCGATCGTCCTCGGGCCGCCCGCGGCCTCGTACATCGACCGGGCCCGGGCCGGGTCGTAGCGCCCCGCCTCGCCGATCGTGTTCTCCCGGTACCCGGCGACCACCGGGGAGACGAACGAGCGGGCCGGCTGCTCCGCCCCCTTGAAGATCGAGTCGCTGATCCCGTCGCGGTCGATCGCCATCGAGATCGCCTTGCGCACCTCGGGCTTGCTGAACTCCTGCTGGAAGGTGGGGAAGGCCAGCATCTGCAGCGACGAGGCGGGGCTCTGCCGGAACCGGTCGCCGAGGTCGGTGGGCGCCGTCGACAGGTTCTCGGTCGGAATGGTCTTGATCACGTCGAGGTTGTCCGACAGCACGTCGGCGTACGCGGCGGTGGCCTGCTGGTAGATCCGGAACTCGACGCCGGCGACCCGCGGCTGCTGCCCGGGGAAGGCGTCGTACCGCTCCACCTCGACCTTCGCGTCGTGCACCCAGCTGCCCTTCATCTTGAACGGGCCCTGGCCGATCGGCGTCTCCTCGTAGCCCTCGTCGAGGACGCCCGGCGCGGCGAAGGCCGCCTTCGGCAGCGGGTAGAACGCGGTGTACCCGAGCACGGTGCGGAACTCGGCGTACGGCTCGGCGAGCGTCACGGTGAAGGTCAGGTCGTCGACCTTCCGCAGCCCGGACAGGGTCTTCGCCGCGGGCGGGTCGCCCTGCAGGTCGTCGTACCCGGCGATCTTCTCGAAGAAGTAGCTGGAGTTCTGCTCGTTCGGGCCGTATGCGCCGTAGTTCCAGGCGTCGAGGTAGTTCTGGGCGGTGACCGGCTCGCCGTTGTGGAAGGTGTAGCCGGTCTTCAGCTTGACCGTCCAGACCCGGTTGTCCGTCGACTCGATCGACCGGGCCGCCACCTCGTACGGCTTGTTGTCCCGGTCGTAGTCGATCAGCGGGCTGAACAGGGCGCTGAGCACCTGCGAGCCGTTCGTCTCGGAGGTGTCGGTCGGCACCAGGTGCTGCGGCTCGGCGATCTCGATGCGTACGGCCGCGTCGGGGTCGGGCCGACCCGCGCCGTCGCCGTCCGATCCGCAGGCCGCCAGGCCCAGGGTCGCCGTGAGCGAGAGAGCCGGCCAGATGGCGAGCCTACGAACACGCATGGGGGTCTCCTCATCTGCTCACGCTGCGCAGCCGGGTCCGGCATCGGTGACGCAGCGCAATGATCCGCGGCGGCACGTCGCCGGGTGGGCGCGGCCGCGCGAGGGTTTCGCGCGGGCAGCGTACCGCCCGGGCGGCGAGGGCATTTGTCCGACTTCGGCCCACGCCGTCCCGGCTCGGCCTGTGGCCCGCCCCACAAGACGTGACTCTCGGTGACGAAGAACACGTCACGTACCGTGATTGCAGCCGGTCGTTCCGGAACCCGGCGGCCGGTCGACCGCGCCGGGTGGTGCGGTGCGCGCGGCGGCCGGCGCGGGGCGTGAGACGATCGGCAGGTGACGGCGACCATCCTGGACGGCAAGGCGACCGCGGCCGAGATCAAGGACGAGCTGCGGGCGCGGGTGAAGGCACTGGCGGAGCGCGGCATCGTTCCGGGCCTGGGCACGGTCCTGGTCGGGGCCGACCCCGGCTCCCAGGCGTACGTCAACGGCAAGCACCGCGACTGCGCGGAGGTCGGCATCGCCTCGATCCGTCGGGAGTTGCCGGCCGACGCCACCCAGCAGCAGGTCGACGACGTGCTCGCCGAGCTGAACGCCGACCCGGCCTGCCACGGCTACATCGTCCAGCTGCCGCTGCCCGGTCACCTGGACACCCAGCGGGCGCTGGAGATGATCGACCCGACCAAGGACGCCGACGGCCTGCACCCGGTCAACCTGGGCCGGCTGGTACTCGGCTACGACGGTCCGCTGCCCTGCACCCCGCGCGGGATCGTCGAGCTGCTGCGCCGGCATGACGTACCCCTGCAGGGCGCGAAGGTGACGCTGGTCGGCCGGGGCAACACGGTCGGCCGCCCGCTCGGCCTGCTGCTCACCCGGCGCAGCGAGAACGCCACCGTGACCCTCTGCCACACCGGCACCCTCGACCTCGCCGCGCAGACCCGGGCGGCGGACATCGTCATCGTGGCCGCCGGCGTGCCGGGCCTGCTCACCGCCGAGATGGTCACCCCCGGGGCGATCGTGGTCGACGTCGGCATCACCCGGGTCATCGGGGAGGACGGCAAGGGCCGCTACACCGGCGACGTGGACCCGGAGGTCGCCGAGGTGGCTGGCAAGCTCGTGCCGATGCCCGGCGGGGTCGGCCCGATGACCCGCGCCATGCTGCTCACCAATGTGGTGGAACGCGCCGAGCGGGGCTGAGGCCGGCAACCATGTCATAACCGTCCGCCCCTGACCGGTTCGGTGCCAGGATGACTGATACGGTCCGGAAAACCGACTGGTATCAGGGAGTGGGACGACCATGGGTAAGAAGGTCACTGTCGTCGGGGCCGGGTTCTACGGCTCCACCACCGCACAGCGCCTGGCCGAGTACGACGTCTTCGACACCGTCGTGATCACCGACATCGTGGAGGGCAAGCCGGCCGGCCTCGCCCTGGACCTCAACCAGTCGCGGGCGATCGAGGGCTTCGAGACCAAGCTGGTCGGCGTCACCACCGGCCCGAACGGCGAGGGGTACGAGGCCATCGAGGGCTCGGATGTCGTCGTCATCACCGCCGGCCTGCCCCGCAAGCCGGGGATGAGCCGGATGGACCTGCTGGCGACCAACGCCAAGATCGTCCGCCAGGTCGCCGAGAACGTCGCCAAGTACGCCCCGAACGCCGTCGTCATCGTCGTCTCCAACCCGCTCGACGAGATGACCGCGCTGGCCCAGCTCGCCACCCAGTTCCCCCGCAACCGGGTGCTCGGCCAGGCCGGCATGCTGGACACCGCCCGGTTCTCCAACTTCGTCGCCGAGGCGCTGAGCGTGCCGGTGAAGTCGGTGAAGACGTTGACCCTCGGCTCGCACGGCGACACCATGGTGCCGGTGCCGTCGAAGAGCACCGTCGACGGCCGGCCGCTGCGCGACGTCATGCCGGCCGAGCAGATCGAGGAGCTGGTCGTCAAGACCCGCAACGGTGGCGCCGAGGTCGTCGCGCTGCTCAAGACCGGCTCGGCGTACTACGCCCCGTCGGCCGCCGCCGCCCGGATGGCCAAGGCCGTGGCGGAGGACTCCGGCGACGTCATGCCGGTTTGCGCCTGGGTCGACGGCGAGTACGGCATCTCGGGCGTCTACCTGGGCGTGGAGGCCGAGATCGGTGCCGGGGGCGTCAAGCGGGTCGTCGAGACGGAGCTGGACGCCGACGAGCTGGCCGCCCTGAAGGAGGCCGCCGAGGCCGTCCGCAGCAAGCAGGCCGACGTAGCCAACATGTGACGCCGCATCATCACCACCGCCGCTGGGGGCGGGGGGGGGGGGGGCCGGGGCCGCCCCCCCCCCCCCCCCCCCCCGCGGCGGGCGGGGGGGGGCGGGGGGGGGGGGCGAGAGAGGGTAGAGAAGGAG